>CALIEL010000247.1 GCA_938022235.1 Oribacterium parvum | reverse complement strand
CTTGTCGAAACAAGCTTTTCAAACGCTTATCTTGGAGTAATCGAACGAGCTGTTCAATAGGAACGGTTCCGTTCCATTCAAGCCAAACCGCCTCGGGTCTTACACGTTCACAAAACGCGGCTATTTCATAGGCCATCCCTTTCAGAGTAGTTCCTTTATGCGGATAAATATATAAGGTATCATCGGCACAAGACGCGGTCCTTCCCTTCTCCGCCGATATATGTGCGACTTTACCCTTATATCCCTTCATCAATTCATGAATGCACCGCGTCTTCCCCGTTCCCAGAAAACCGCAGACAATATACAACTTAACCGGTCTCATTAATAGCTCCACAAAGGACGAAGGTCCTCTTCAGACAAAGAAGTCCCAATAAAGGTCATAACCGTATCCGCTTCAACCGTCCCGCTAATATCGATATGCTGCCCCGAATATTGAACCGTTGCATATCCGGAAGGAACTTTGACGATGCCCTTCACGCGCAATATATTCGGCTCCGCTTCCAATGACCGCTTGAGTGTTTCTTCCCATTCCGCCTCAGTGCGACAAGTATCTACTCTTACGGTCAGAGTTTGAAACGGGGCTTCTTCATGTTCATGCCCGTGGCAATGCTCTTCATGTTCGTGACAATGGTGATCATGTCCATCAGGCCCGCATCCGCAAGTACATAAGTGTCCATGCGTCTTTATTCCCGAAGCTAAGGACGCAAAAGACGCAAAATCAAAGTCTTCAGGAATTTCAAAAAGGATTTGCGCTTTTTCATTTTCTCGCTGTAATAACTGTCGAAGCTCTTTTTCATCCGCTTTATCATCCGTACGATTGACCACAATAACCTGTCCTTCACGCAATTGATCGACAAAAAACTCCCCAAAGTTTTCAGCATACATGACGGCCATGGACCCGTCAACGACGGTAACTGTTACTAGCGGTCCGATATTTCCGGCAAATTCCGCCGACTCGCACAAGGCTTTTATGTCCGACAGTTTTGCGACTCCGGACGGTTCGATAACGATTAATTCCGCACTGCCGTCCTTTAATACGGTTCGCAATGATTCTTTGAAGTTTCCCACTAAGGTGCAACAAATACAACCTGACGGTAATTCCTCAAGGCGTACGCCTTGTCTCTTTAAAACAGCCGCATCAAAGCTGACCTCACCGAAATCATTTTCAATAACCGCTACTTTGCTTACATCCGTACGATTCAACAGACTTTGAATAAGCGTTGTCTTGCCGCTTCCCAAAAATCCCGAAATAATATACACAGGTATCACATTACCGCCTCCAACGATATATTCTCACATGCCTATTTTATCACTGAACACCTCTAATCCCAAACAAGATACGATATGCATAATTGTTCATTTTTTCCTGTAATGTGCGCCTTGAATATAGGCGCGAATACTCTCATTTTTCATAACAAGTTTCCGGAGAGAAATGCCGATGAATGCAACAAATAAACCGCTCCTATCACCATATAGGCGACCGCTAGAATAAGTAGAGTCGATGAAACATGCAGCCGGATACTCATACAGATACCGGTTACAGCTGCCGGAATCAGAAAAGCAGGCAAAAGATTTCTGTACTCGAATATGCCCCGAACCGCTGCGGCCGTTACCGTCGCGACCGGACGTCAACCGACAAGCGGTAAAATAACCGACTTAATAAGGATAATAACCTCTGTTTCTTTTTTCGAGCGATAGCGACTGCGAAACAGTTTTCCGATAAGCGGTAAATCGCCCAATATAGGAACTTTACGGAGGTTCTCCGTTTCCTCTTTGCCTATGAGCCCGCCGATTACAATGCGCTCTCCCGCCTTGATATGTACCTGCGTATCCACTTGTCGTGTAGCCACCCGATAAGCCCTTAAATCTCGAACATACACGGGCATGCCTACCTCTCCGTGAATATTAGCCGTAACCGTACCGTCAGTATGTATATAAGGCGTATATTGTAATAAAATACCCGCTTCTTTATATTCTGTCGTCGCATAGCGTTCGCCGCCCGCTACACGTTCCGTCACAACAGGGATTCGATCGCCGATGAAAATCCTGGCCTCTGTTCCGTTTGTCGCCATTATATGAGGTTTAGCCAAAATAGAAGCTTTTCCGTCGGAAACAAAGGCATGAAGACGTGCCTCTATATAGGGCAATCGCGGTTTCCCCACACCGCCTCCGCCTTCCGACCAGGACCAATCAATCCCCAACTCTTTGACGGCTTCTTTATTAAGGGACAAAATTTCCGCTTCCACGTCCACCTGTTGAGGTGCGCGGTCCACTGCCTGTACAAGCTTCTTAGCTGCCGTCACATCGCTATGCCTGCCGGTCATAACTATCGCATTGGAGCCGCCGACGGCCATCACACCGCCTTGATGTAAGGCGACACCGGCAACTTCCGCCGCATCGGCTGCTTTCATATAAGACAGGGGCAAGGCCTCGGAAACGGTTTTCTGCCCTTCCCCCTCCCCTTCAATTAAAATTATCCCGTTTTTTTCTTCAAGGCACAAGCCCGCTTCGTGAATGACCGACTGTAGAGCTTCTTGAGCTGATACATTATGCAAATATACGGTAATATTCCCTTTTACGGATTCGTCAATCAAAATGTTCATTCCCGCACTTCGTCCCAAGCCTTCAAGAATCGTACGAAGGGGTACATCATGCGCATTTATTTGAATATTACCGGCACAGTATCCCTTGCCGGATCCGAAAATAAGGCAAGAAAGAGCCACGACAATCAGTACCTTTTTCCTCATTATCCCACTCCTATCCGTTAATTTTCCATTGCCTTCCCTCTTTTTCCAAGATGACGGATATAGCAGATATATAAACAATACGAAATCCGTCAAACTCTTCATCTACAGCACAAACACGAGTATCTGCCGTTGATGACAGAATAACCAAATAAGCACCTTCATTGACAAAACGCCCTTTGACAAGCGGTAAGACAGGTTGCTTTTTCAGCTCTTCTTTCGCCTTCCCAATCATACCGGCCGGCTTCTTTTTCTGCTCAATCTCATGAGCCGTCCCTGTAACAAAAAGGTCCGGCAAAGGCTTGCGGCGTGCTATTCCGGCCGTGCTGAATACCAGTGTTCCTTCCGTTTGCTTTCCTTCTTCTTTCTTCGGTGCGGAACACAAAGGAGGAGAAGATGCTTCTGCAAGCTTCTCCTCCTCCTTTATAGGCACGGACGACCTGTCATCATAAAAAATACCGATGCCGCCGACAACGAGAAGAATAATCCCGTACGGAAGAAACTTGTTTTTTACGTGAATCGACAGATTCCGAACTTTATCCATTATTGGTTTGTCTATATGAACCATAACCCGGAAATCACCTCTTTTTGAGATTTTTCAAGGTATTTCGCAAATGGCTCTTGTAAATTTCCACACCCGGTTGGTCAAATGCATCCACATCGGCCAACTCTCCTTCATAAGCAACGGACAAGCACAACATATACATCAATTCTCCTAAATGAAAAGCTGAAAGTTCAGGTAACTCAAAAACCGCATGAGGCCTATCATCCTCGCCTAAAGCCGTCGCGTTGGCAGCACAAGCGGCTGTCATAATATCACTCAATGCTAACCCGCCCAGATCTTCAAGTCCCGCCGTTTCAGCATACCTTTCAGGGATGACCGCATCTTTTTGCCATTTTTTCAGGACTACAAACTGTACAATCTTGTCATACGGTCCGTCTTGATGTTCCTGCGTTTGAGCATGCATATCCGTCGTCCCTACTGAAGCGACAGGCGTACGACCGTAAAAAACATTCTGTCCGTGACGATTTCTGCGTTTTCCCAATGATTCGGCAGACAGCTGTACATACCATTCCGACAAGGATTTCAATGCATCTGCATAAGGCATGAATACTTCAATCGTCCTACCGTGATGAACCGCTGCCAGATACTTTAATACGGCATTCAGTAACGCCGGATTTTTCATAATGTCAGATGTACGACACGCTTCATCCATAGCCGCCGCTCCGGCCAAAAATTCACGAATAGGAAAGCCTATGATAGCACCGGCTAATAAGGCCGTTTCGGAAAAAACGCTAAAGCGTCCCCCGATACCGTCAGGCACATAAAACATAGGCCACTTCATTTGCCGAGCCGTTTTATGCAAAAGTGTTTCCCCATCTCCTTCAGTCGGCGATGTAATCACTGCCGTCTCGGTACAAATACCGAGTTTTCGCAGAGCTCCTTCCATTGTCACATAGCCTGCCATGGGTTCTATCGTCGTTCCCGATTTGGAAATGACAATGTGTACTACTGTGTAATCGGGCTTCCGTTTCTTTTCACGCATAAAGAAAGCTTTGAGGTCGCAAAGGGACCGTCCGTCCGCATTATTGCCGGCAAAGAATATCCTCGGGTAACCGCTACGTTCCTCGGATGTTAACAAATTCCACACAGCACCGCAATGAACATCAAACAATACCTTACCACCCAAATACGATCCGCCCACGCCGTAGAATATAACAGCATCCACTCGCTGCCGCAAAGATTGTGCATAGGCTTCAATAAACCGTATTCGTTCAGGCGTATTAATCTTGTCTTCACCTATGAAGGGTAGCTGAAAAAAGCGGACACGTTCCTGTCCTCCGTCTTTGGATAAATGCCCTGCGGCCTTTCCCGTACGACGCATTTCGCAAACGGCTTCATGGCCCTTTTCCCATTCAGGCTTGAACGCCTCTACTTCTTCACTTGTAACATAATTCTCTCCGTACAGTCCCGAAAAATCGAAAACAAATCCGGTCGGTAAGGTAATCTTTGCCATGTAAGAACTCCTCTCCTCAGTATTCTTATTGTATGCCAAAGTTAAGTTTTTTGGCAATACAAAGCCTATTCTTTTTCATTGGGTATAACTTTGCAAAGCCCTTATTTACGCGAAAAAAAGCGATGTCTTACTTTTTTTAAGACATCGCTTTTTTCATGATTTTTTAATTCGGATGTATCTGTATGATTACAGTTCTTCCGATTCCTTAATAAGTCCTGCCTTCTTCTTACGCAAATACATTACATAAAACGGCA
The DNA here is from genome assembly GCA_938022235.1 of Oribacterium parvum. Lineage (GTDB taxonomy): Bacteria > Bacillota > Clostridia > Lachnospirales > Lachnospiraceae > Oribacterium > Oribacterium parvum_A. Next base: position 22,057 of record CALIEL010000247.1, on the reverse strand, counting down.
AAATTACAATACATCCGCCAAGTCCCCAGGTCAATTGGGCCGCTGTTGCCTGGAACAGCATCCACAAAGAAACGACGACGGCAATAAGGGGAATGGTTATGCCGAAGGGTATTTTATAGGGTCGTTCTTTGTGGGCCCACTTTTTCCTGAATACGATAACGGCAATACAAGTCGGTAAATATTGTGTAAACCGTGATACGGCACTGATAGCTGCCAGCATGGTAAAGCTGCCGCTCCAAGCCAAGAGTAAACTGAGCACGGCTGTCGTAATAGCCGCCACATAGGGAATATTCTTCTTATCCCTTTTTGACAATACGGCCGGCAACATACCGTCTTCAGATAAGGCCGTAGCAATACGCGGCGCCATAAAAGCCTGTGCAAAATTAATACCGCCCATAGACAAAAGAGTGCCGGCCAGAACGAAGTACATACCTACAGGACCGATAGCTTTATAAAAAGCATCCTGCACCGGGGCTTGCGACGAAGCCAGTTCAGGCCCCATAGCGCCGATACATACGCCTAAAATCAATAGATACAGCACGGTAACACTGACCATGACCGTAATAATAGCCCTAGGCAAGTTTTTTTTCGGGTTGTCCATGTCTTCAGCTGCTACGGCAATGGCTTCAAATCCCGTATAAGCGAAGAAGAGTAGCACGGCTGCCTGAGCAAAAGAGCCGGGCGTGTATTCATCATTTAAAAAGACAGGCGTAAAATTGCTGCCGTTTACAAAGAAAATGCCGACACAAATAAAGGCAAAAAGAGGCACCAATTTGGAAACCGTAATCAAATCATTTAAGCGTTTTGACGTATCGACGCCTAATAAATTCAAAACGGTTAAGAGAATGATAATAACGGAAGCTATAATATTTTTATCGAAAATTGCAATAATAGAAACAATAAATAGTGGCAGGATTACGTGCAGCATGCGTCGCCGCTTGAAATCCTTAACATCAATAGCCTCACTTCGAGACTCCGTTACAGATGAGTTCATACAATTCCTTTCTACTAACTAAGATATTACATACTATACTATCTTAAGAAAACAAAAGTCCCCTGTCAATGGAATTGTATAGAATATAGAAATAACAAATAAGAATAGCAAAATCAAAATCATAGCATCTAAAATAGAAAAGGTATATTCACAAAGAATGACTGTATAAAATAAAAAGCACTTTATGGTATAACTCTATCTCTATTACAAGATAACAAAATACTATAAAGTGCTTTCATATTAATTAGTACTAACAGGGTCATAATCAGCAGGTACAGGAGCAACGATACTCACAAAGATAACATCTTCTGTTCCAGTATTTTTTGCGCCATGACATTCACCCTTTTTAGATACTATAACTTGCCCCTTTGTAAAAGGCACCTCCGTATCAGGCGTTGGATAAAATACCCCCTTGCCTTGCAATATAACCCATATATCATCAGAGTTATGATGGTAATGCTTTGGTAAGGTTTGACCAGGTTTAATAACCCATACTGAACCACCTGTGGAATCAGTTTGATAAAATGCTGTCTTAACAGCGTTCTCTAGACTTTCAACTTTCACAAGTTCCATGTCAAAAACACGTTGATCATTCATAATGCTCACACCTTTCATCAATTTCCAACTAGCGAGTGCCCGATGCATATTCACCCATATTAATATCTATAACAGTGCGAACAGGTTGAATTAAGGAATCCTCATATTGAACCTTCCATTTGATATCTGGATTCATATCTCCATTTTCTAAGCCTGCAATCGTTTGACCGTCATCAATAGGGTTATCGTGCTCAAAGATATAATACAATACACTACTGTAAAAATCAATAAGTGAAGCGAATAATGCAGTAGGTGTCTATAATAATAGGGGTAATCTGAGCCCGTCAGTACTTACTGAAAGCGAGTAAAGCGAAGCTTGAAGTTAGTACTGCTACGAAGGCGAGGTTAGCGGGAGCGTGCCCCAATTATAGACACCTACTGCATTAGAGCGAATCTTTATAATAAATACAGTCCTTCAATATGTGGGATTAAGCTAGCGAGAGCGTGCCCCAAGTTCAGACCTATATTGCTTAGAAAATTTCCTTGATTTTTACAGCTCCTTTTCTATGACATCTTTTTAAGCCTGTTTTAGTTATCTCCTGCATCTTCCTCAGAGAGAGTAAAGGTAAATCTCTTCTTGATTTCCTCATCGGAAGCCAGGTACTCATCATAGGTGGTGAGTTTGTCAATAAGCTTTCCGTCAATGATTTCCATGATACGGTTTGCAGTGGTTTCCACAACCTGATGGTCACGGGAAGCAAAGATGATAACGCCGGGGAAGTTCTTTAAACCGTCGTTTAAGGCGGAAATCGCTTCCATATCCAGGTGGTCTGTAGGCTCATCCAAAATCAGGACATTGGATCCGGAAATCATCATCTTGGAAAGCATACAACGAACCTTCTCTCCTCCGGAAAGGACGTTGACCTTCTTTACACCGTCATCTCCCTTAAAGAGCATTCTTCCTAGATACCCTCTTACGAACTGGGTATCCTTGTCCGGGGAATACTGGGTAAGCCATTCCACAATGGTGTCCTCGGAATCAAATTCCTTGGTATTGTCCTTCGGGAAATAGGACTGGCTGGTGGTTAATCCCCACTTATAGTCTCCGGAATCAGGCTCCATTTCCCCCGCAAGAATCTGCATCAGTACGGTCTTTGCCAACTCGTTAGGGCCAACCAAAGCTACCTTATCGGTACGATTTAAGATAAAGCTGATATTGTCCAAAACCTTTACGCCGTTAATGGTCTTGGTCAGGTTGTTCACTTCCAGAACGTCATTTCCGATTTCACGGTTGGGCTTAAACTGGATATAGGGATACTGTCTGGAGGATGGCTTAATATCATCCAGCTCAATCTTCTCCAAGGCACGCTTTCTGGAGGTCGCCTGCTTGGACTTGGACGCATTTGCCGAGAAACGCTGGATAAACTCCTGCAATTCCTTGATCTTCTCTTCCTTCTTTCGGTTGGCTTCCTTCTGCTGACGGACAATCAACTGAGAGGACTCAAACCAGAAATCATAGTTTCCGGCAAAGAGCGTAATCTTTCCGTAGTCGATATCCGCAATGTTGGTACAAACCTTATTCAAGAAGTAACGGTCATGGCTGACTACAATGACGGTATTTTCAAAGTTAATGAGGAAGTCCTCCAGCCATTCGATAGAGCCCAAATCCAAGTGGTTGGTAGGCTCGTCCAAAAGCAGAATGTCCGGATTTCCGAAAAGCGCCTTAGCCAAAAGTACCTTCACCTTCTCGGAACCCTTTAACTCGTTCATCATCTTGTGGTGAAGCTCCGGGCCGATTCCTAAGCCGTTTAACATGGTCTCCGCATCGGACTCCGCATTCCAGCCGTCCATCTGGGCAAATTCTCCCTCCAGCTCCGCTGCACGGATACCGTCCTCGTCGGAAAAATCCGCCTTTGCATAGAGAGCATCCTTTTCCTGCATTACCTCATACAAACGCTTATTTCCCATGATTACAGTGCTAAGTACGGGATAAGCATCATATTTAAACTGATCCTGTTCCAATACGGACAAGCGCTGTCCCGGGGTAATGATGACTTCACCGGAAGTGGGCTCCAAGGCTCCGGATAAAATCTTTAACAAGGTGGACTTACCGGCACCGTTGGCACCGATTACCCCATAACAGTTCCCCTCCGTAAACTTGATATTGACCTCTTCAAAAAGGGCCTTCTTCCCTACACGATAGGTTACATTACTTGCTGCAATCATTTTTCCCCTCTCTGCTTCCGATATTTCGGAACTTTTCTACAAAATGGCTTTTTCCCACCTATTATAAGGGGAAAGCGGAAGAACTGGCAAGGGGAGTAGGGCTTTTCCCCAAAAAAGTTCTTTGTTAATAGGCTTTTAAGCATCCGACCTGCCGTAGCCGTTCTTCATCTGGCAGCTGACTTCATAGAGTACTTTATCCAGTACATCTTCGGTTTCTTTCTTTACCATGTCCGCTATCTTTTCATTGCATTCTTCTAATAGGGAGGAAATTCCTTTTTTCTTCTTTCCGTGCTTTTCCAGCTCTTCTTCAAAGGCCTTCATGATGGTATATGCCTTAGTGGGCACCTTGCTCTGGTAACGCTCAATATGGGAGCGGCAGTGGCTGTATTGGCTATCTGCCAAAGCCCCGATAATGCGATTTGCCCAGTAGAAGCTTTCTGTGGTTACCCGTTTTTCCGTATTGGCAAAGTATTCCGGAGTCTTATCGATATTGGCGTAGAAGGGCACGAAAGCATTGAAGGTATTGGAGCCGAAGCAAACCCATTCCAAAACCGCATATTCCTTGGGCACATTCGGACGAATCTGGGTAAGGCTAAGGAAATTATTTCTGCTGATACCGATGGGACGATACTTTCCTCTTTCCTTTTCCTCCCCGTATTTTCCGTAACAATCGTATGGAGTTCCCTGGAAATGTGCGGAAAGAATATATTTTACATCCTCCGGCGTAATCTTTAATTCCGGGCATAAGCACCAGGGAATATCATCGGATTCCGGAGTAAACTCCGCATTTTCCCCTTCGAAACGGAAGGTATTTCGGTTAAAATATCTTGCCATATACCAGGCTCTTGGAGTGTTATACACATGGTCCGCATCGGAATGGGAGCCGAAGCACTCCCTTGGATTAATCCAGTCTCCCCCGGTCTTTTCGATTTCATCCTCAAAACGAAGGTCCAAATGATTCTTTTGGATAAATTCCTTTAAATCCTTGGAACAGATGTATTCCTCCTGCTGCCCAAAGGCATCTTCAAAGTCAAAGTAGTCGATGCCCAGCTGGTTTGGCATCATCACATAGGCATTGTCCGGCACTCTTCTGGCAATGTAGTGATGTCCGCCAATGGTTTCCAGCCACCAGATTTCCTCCGAATCGGAAAAGGCAATGCCGTTCATCTCGTAGGTTCCGTACTGCTCCAGTAATTCTCCTAAACGAAGCACACCCTCTCTAGCGGAGTGAATGTAAGGAAGCACCAAAGTAACTAAATCCTCTTCACCGATTCCGCCGATTTGCTCCTCTTCTCCGTCTTCCGCCTTCTTATACACTACCAGAGGGTCTCCGGAGAGCACTCGTTCATTACTGGTAATGGTTTCCGTTGCGGTCATGGAAACATTTTCACTGTTTACCCCTGCTGCACCCCAGATGCCTTCTCCTGCCACCGCATTGGGCATGCAGGTGTAGCGAAGGGGATTCTTGGGAAGGGGAATGGTCACATGGGACAGTACCGAGGTATAAGTCTCGCCCTGGTCCTTTTGTTCCACCACTATAAACTTCTTAGGGGAAAATGATCCTGAGCCGGAATCCTCATTTCTTGCAATCATAGTGGACCCGTCGTAGGATGCCTCTCTTCCTACCAAAATCGTTGTACAAGCCATCTTCTGCCTCCTTTATGTCTTATCCTTTTGTTCTGCTGAGGGTTTGTGACATTTGCTTTCTGCCTTTAACCTCTATTTGTTCTGTTTTTTAGTATACCCCATTCCTAAGGGCTTTTCTATAGACGGAAAGACTCTTTCCCTTTTCATCTATTTGTATATTTTAAACAAAGTTCTAAAAAATAATATTTGTTCTTATTTACTCTTTGTCTTAGTTTAGAGCTTAATTAATTTTGTATCTTGCCGATAATCTAATACTTACATAGAACCGTAAGCAAAATACCATTATCTTAAACTGTTAGTATGCAGAATAGTATGCAAAAACAATGAAGACCAAGATATTGGACTCATCCTAGGAGGGGATTATGAAAAAGAGATGGAACCAGTCCACTAAATTAGCCTTTTTTTCGATTGGGAGTATTCTGCTTTTGCTCCTTACCGCATTTGCCGGTGTAGTAAATAAGGTGCAAAGCAAAAAAGCTACAGAGCTTATAAAGGAGCAGTTTGAATTAACCGTGGCTGCCGGAGACTATTCCGATGGTAGTGTTACCCTGAGTAAAACCTCCAGAGCCTATGCCGCAACAGGCGATAAGGCTTATTTGGATGCCTACAACAAGGAACTGACCGTGGATAAAAACCGGGAAAATGCCGTGGAGGTCATGCATAAATACGGTTTAAGCGAGTCCGAAGAGGCCGCCTTAAAGGGAATGTCCGATGCCTCTACCTATCTTGCCGGTTTAGAGGCTCAGTCCTTTACCATGGTGGAACAGGGAGATCTTAAGGGAGCCTTGGACTTACTCTACAGTCAGGACTATCAGGAGAAGGAGCAGGCGGTTTCCGATGACTATGACACTCTTTATGATGAGGTAGCGGAAAGAACCCAGGGAGAGAGTCATGCTGCAGAACAAATGGCTGCCCTGACCCAATTTCTCAGCCTTTTCCTCCTGATTCCCACCATTATTTTCGTACTCATAACCGTATTCTTCGTTCGGACAGAGCTGATGAAGCCTCTCCTTGCTATCAAAAATTGTATGCTGGGACTTTCTCAGGGTGAGCTGATGAATACCCATTTGGCTCTTCCCGTAGATGAAACCGAGGTGGGAAGCACCGTAAAAGCCATTAAGGATATGAATGCCCACTTAAAGTCCGTTATTGCGGATATCGTAAGCCGTTTAGGCAATATGGCTGCCGGAAATTTCCAGGATGAAGCCGCATGCCCGAAGATGTACAAGGGAGACTATTCCGCTATCTGTGAATCCTTAAAGACTATCCAGTCCATGCTGAAGGGCACCTTATTGGAAATTGAAAATGCCTCTAAAGAGGTCAATGCCTCCGCCAAGGAAGTTTCCCATGGCAGCGATGTGCTTTCTCAAGGAGCCGCTGAACAGGCCAGCTCCTTGGAAGAGCTTTCCGCTACCATTCAGGCCGTATCCGATCAGGTACGAAACAATGCAGACAATGCGGAAAATGCCGCTCTCCTTTCCAAAACCACAGAGACGGAGCTGGAGTCCAGCAGTACACAAATGAATGCCTTAAATGACTCCATGAGCGAAATGAACCATACCGCTCAGGAAATCAGCAACATTATTCATACTATTGACGACATTGCTTTCCAGACCAATGTCTTAGCCTTAAATGCAGCCGTTGAGGCGGCAAGAGCCGGAGAATTCGGCCGTGGCTTCGCCGTGGTTGCGGATGAAGTTAGAAATCTTGCCGGAAAATCCGCAGAGGCGGCAAAGAACACCACCGCCCTCATTGAAAACACCGTCCGCTCCATCGAGATCGGTTCTCAAATGACTGAGGAAGCCACAAAGTCCTTGGCACAGATTGTGAAGCGTTCTCAGGAAATGCATGAAAAGATTACGGAAATTGCAAGCCTTTCTCAGAGCCAGTCCAAATCCGTGGAAGAAATTGCCCAGGGCTTGGAGCAGGTATCCGCTGTGGTACAGCATAACTCCGCCACTGCGGAAGAGTCCGCCGCCAGCAGCGCAAAGCTTTTCGATCAGGTACAAAACATGGAAGAGCTTTTGGCAAAGTTCAAGTTATAAAGCTATCCCTCCATCGCCTGGGCCTTCGGGTCCGGGTGATTTTTTATTCTTAACGAGTATCGCACGCGTAGTGTACGATATCTCGTTGCCTCCACCCCGGCTAAAGGTTTCCGAGCCTTCACTCCTCTGCCCGCCACAGTTCTTCCGGGCTTCTCCCTCAGCCCCGACCGAATTCCCTCCCCCATTGACCGACCGGAAAAATGGTCTTATTATCAAGATGTTTATCTCGTTGGCTAATCTATTGGAGGATAAAAAATGAAATTTAAAGATATGCCCTATGAGCGCATTTCCGTGGAAAGCATTAAAGAGGAAATGAAGGCGCTGATTCAAAAGCTGAAGGAAGCCAAGGATTTCGAAGAGGCGGATGCCCTTTTCCTGGAAAATGAAAAGCTGCAAGGCCATGTTTTCACCATGTGCAGCCTTGCCCAGGTTCGCCACTCCATTAATACGGAAGATAAGTTTTACGATGAGGAAGAAAACTATTGGAACAATGCCTATCCTCAGATTCAGGAATTTAATCAGGAATGGACTAAGGCCCTTTTAGACTCTCCCTTTAAAGATAATTTTGCCAAAAAATATGGGAACATCATGTTCCTGAACGCGGAAATCGACTTAAAGACATTTTCCCCGGAAATCATACCCATGATGCAGGAGGAAAATGAGCTGACCACCGCCTATGAAAAGCTTCTGGCCGGTGCGCAGATTCCCTTTGAAGGAAAAATCTACACCATTTCCCAGATGTCTCCCTTTAAAAATGACAAGGATGATGCCAGAAGGCTGGACGCTTGGAAGGCAGAAGGCCAGTGGTATAAGGACAATCAGGCAGAGCTGGACCGTTTGTATGATAAGCTTGTGCATCTTCGGGATCAAATGGGGAAGAAGCTGGGCTATACCGACTTTACCGAGCTTGGCTACTACCGGATGAGAAGAAACTGCTACGACAAGCAGGATGTGCAGAAATTTCGTGAGGCTGTGCAGAAGTATGTGGTGCCCGTTGCCGCAAAGATTTACGAAAGACAGGCAGAGCGGCTTGGAAAATCCTATCCCCTAAGCTATGCGGATGCGGCCATTGAATTCCGCTCCGGAAATCCGAAGCCAAAGGGAAATCCGGACGAGATTGTTACCTCCGGAAAGAAGTTCTATGACTGGCTTTCTCCGGAAACGTCAGAATTTTTTAATCACATGATTGATGATGAGTTAATGGATCTGCTCTCCACCAAAGGAAAGCAGGGTGGGGGATATTGCACCTCCTTCCAGGACTACAAGACACCTTTCATCTTTGCCAACTTTAATGGCACCCAGCATGATATTGAGGTGATTACCCACGAGGCAGGTCACGCCTTTGCCGCTTACCTGAATCGCAATCGGGTGCCCTATGAGTGCATTTGGCCAAGCCTTGAGGCCTGCGAAGTCCATTCCATGTCCATGGAATTCTTTGCAGAGGCATTTTCCGAGGAATTCTTCGGGGAGGATGCCGGAAAATACAATTATTCCCACTTGGCTGGCGCTTTATGCTTTATTCCCTATGGCACCATGGTGGATCATTTTCAGCATATCGTATACGAAAATCCGGAGCTTAGCCCTGCGGAGCGACACGCCAAATGGAAGGAGCTGGTGCAGATTTATCAGCCTTGGTTAAAGCTGGATGGAGAAATTCCTTTCTATAGTGAGGGGGAGGGCTGGCAGAGACAGCACCATATCTACTCTTCTCCCTTCTACTACATCGACTACTGCCTGGCACAAACCGTTGCTCTTCAGTTCTGGAACCTGATTCAGAAAGATCAGAAGGAAGCTTGGCAGCACTATATGGCTTATACCAAGCAGGGCGGTTCCGTGGTTTTCACAAAGCTCTTAAAGAATGCCGGTCTGGAAAGTCCCTTCCAGGAGAGCTGCCTTAGAGGAATCTGCGATACCGCGGCGAAATATCTTGCGGACTATGATTTAAGCGGGATTGCATAAGGGAAAATGCTTAGCCTAGCTTAGGAAAGAGAAAAAGCCCGGTAGTTAAAAAATACGCTTGATTCAAGTTTTTGAAGAAGAGAAAACAGTCTACTGGTAAGAAAAAATAACTAGACTTATTTGATAAAAAAATGGAGAAAGTTTAGCTGATGAAACAGAATAACAAAGCACTGGAAGAGCTGATTGCGGAAATCAAGGCCCTTCCGGAAAATCAGAGCTATACAGAACGGGGCATTCCTCCCATTTTTCAGCTCCATGAAGAGTCCCGGATTCTTCTGGTGGGGCAGGCTCCCGGCAGGAAGGTGGAGGAATCCGGCATCCCCTTCCACGACCTTTCCGGAAAACGCCTGATGGAGTGGATGGGCATTTCCGAAGAAATCTTTTATGGCAAATCCATCTCCATTATCCCTATGGACTTTTATTATCCGGGAAAAGGAAAGGGTGGGGATCTTCCGCCCCGCCCCTTTATGCGAAAATACCATGACGCGGTAGCCACACTTCTTCCCAAAGTAAAACTTCGGATTTTGATTGGAAAATACGCCATTGCCCACTATGATCCGAAGGGAGCAAAGCTCCCCTTGAAGGACTTACTGTATCCTTACGGAGAAGCATGGGAAAAAGACAATGGGACAAATTCTCTGCTGTTTTCGGGACAGACTTCTTCGGAAATACTGAATTTTCCCTTGGTGCATCCCAGCCCTCTAAACTATGGATGGATTAATAAAAATCCCTGGTTTATGGAAAGAAATGTACCCCTATTACAAGAAATGGTGAAGGAATTATTATAAAAGAGTTGTTGTAAGAAAATTGTTGTAGGAAAATTACTATAAGAGAATTGCGGTAAAACACCAGACGAAAACATCCACTTTACTTTATAAAGAGGAGGATAAACGATGCCCGAAAAGCATACCGATTTGAAAGATAAGCTTCAGCATTTATATCAGCAGTGCCGGGAGCTTCTCTCTCCGGAAAATATGATTTTGTTTGATGAAATCGATTTTGAAAATGGTGATGCGTTTAAGTTCTATATGACCCTATCTGAATTATTTCTTCAGGAACAACAAGAAGATTTGCTAAAAAGGAAAGAACAGGCCAATGGAAAATAATAAGAGATATACAATCTTTGCAGGCGTTAACGGAGCCGGAAAATCCACATTATACAGCTTGTTAAAACAGGCAAAGCTTGGAGAACGTATCAATGCGGACGAAATCTTGTTTAGCAATGGTTGGGACTGGCGAGACGAAAAAGCCCAGTTTAAATCCATGCGCATTGCCGTAGATAAAATTAATCGCTGTATTCAATCCGGTACTTCCTTCAACCAGGAAACTACCCTCTCCGGTATTTCCATTGTGAAGACCATCCAAGCCGCAAAGGAGCAGGGATTTTTCGTAAAAATGTGTTATATCGGTTTAGAAAGTCCCGAATTAGCTATTGAACGGGTGGCAAAAAGAGTAACGGAAGGCGGCCACGGCATCAAAGAGGAAGACATCAGAAGGCGCTATGAAGCCTCCCTGAAAATGCTAAAAGAAGTTGCACCCTTATGCGACTCTGTAGCTTTTTTTGATAATACCGTCAGATACAAAAAAGTGGCCAATCTGAATAACAAACATTTGCAGATTAAAGAATATGACATTCCTTGGTTCAATCGCGGGATGGGGCTGGTATCCGAAACATAATGAGATACCGTATACTTTGCCAGCAATATCTCGTTAAAATTCAAAAAATGGGAATTATAGAAGTTATGCTCTATAATTTCCATTTTCGCTATAGGGAAAGAGCATATAGAAAGGAAAAATTATGTTTCAAAACCTGATGGATATTCGGAAGGATACACCGCAAGATATTTTAAACTCATTAGTTGAAATAGCAAACAAGGCTTTTGATAATAGAGCCGGAAAAGTGGAAAATACAAGCAAGATGCCTTATCGCCTTATTTATAGAGGAGAGGATAATCTTTTCAGCTGCTTACAACTGGGAATGCTTGCATTGGAAAAACAGTCCGATTTTTTAGACTATGTGATTTCTTGGAAATGGATTGATGAAGAAAACCCAAGTGAAAACGAGGATATATTGAAGGAAATCCGTACACCGATAAATTAACCCTTTAAGGACATTGTTTTAAAAGGAGGAAAAAGAAAATGAAATACGTTTATCCTGCAGTTTTTACACCTGAAGAAAATGGACAATTTACCGTAAACTTTCCTGACTTAGAAAGCTGTTACACCTGTGGGGATGATTTAGGAGATGCTCTTTATATGGCTGAGGACGTTCTAGCTATGACATTAGTAAGTTATGAAAACAATAGCACTCCTATTCCGACTCCTTCTAAAAAGCTAAGTTTAGAAGACGGCGAATTTCAAAACTTTATTGTTTGCGATACAGACAATTATAGAAAGCAAAACATTTTTATACACTGATGGAATTGTTATACAATTCATGCGGTGCGATATCCTGGCCGCCTTCCCACTCTACGGAATGGTTTGCAACCCTTACTTTTTTAAATGCTTCAAGGTCTTTTAATTCCCCATACCACGCCCCGCTTATGTATGGCGAGACATCAAAGATTTTCTTTTCCCCATTTTCGTATAAAAGCAAAAGCTTATAGTCGTCCTTCGGAGAAACGCTCAATAATTCAGGCTGTAACATATCCCCCCCTATTTTAAAGGCTCAATAGTAAAAGTTTTTTCACCCTTCTCCAATAAATCCCAGTTAGCCAAAAGGTCATCATAAAGAAAAGAAGCCTGATTTACAGGCTTCTTTTCTTTATCTTAGAGAGCGCGAGACGGGAATCGAACCCGCGACCTTCTCCTTGGCAAGGAGACATAGTACCACTCTACCACTCGCGCATGTGTGGCAAATGCCCAGAACCGGAATCGAACCAGTGACACGAGGATTTTCAGTCCTCTGCTCTACCGACTGAGCTATCTGGGCAAAAAAAGCGGGTGATGGGAATCGAACCCACGTGTTCAGCTTGGAAGGCTGACATTCTACCATTGAACTACACCCGCATATTTCCTTTAAAATTTTCAAGGCACGAATGGTATATTACAACATGGATAGCTTCTTGTCAACAAATTTTTGAAAAAACCTAAAATCAAACTCCCAGCGCTGTTAAGGGCACCACAAATACCCCATCTTCTCTTTGATAAGCGGCATTGCTAAGGCCGCAAACCACACACAAACTTTTAGGCTCTTTGCCTTTATTTTCCGCCGAAATTTCCTCTTTAATCTTCAAGAGATTTTGAGCAGCCTCGTCGATTTGATTCGCTCCCAGCTTGATTTCGATTCCACACCATTCACCCTCAGGAGTTACAATAACCGCATCCATTTCCCGATTTCGATAATCCTGATAATGATATAGAGAAGCACCAAATGACTCGGCATAGATCTTCAAGTCTCTCTCACACAGAGCCTCAAACAAAAATCCCAAGGTATTTAAATCATTTTTCAACATTTCCGGACTTGCATTGAGTAAGGCGCAAGCCAAAGAAGGGTCAGCCAAATGCCGTTTTTCCGCCTGCTTTACCCGTATAGTGGAACGTAATTCTGCACCGTAAGGCTTTTGATTATCAATCAGAAAGAGTCTGCTTAAAATGTCCAAATAAGTTGCAACAGTCTCTACCACAATGTCTTCATGGTCAATGTCTTTGATATCATCCTTCAGCTTTTTGTTGCTCACCGTGGTGGCTTCATTTCTGGCAAGAGAGCGAAGGAGCAACTCCATCTTGTGGCGATCCCTTTTTACACCGTCTATGCGCTCTATATCATCATTTAAAATGGCGGAAATATACTCCTTCGGTAGTAATGCGGCTTGCTCCAAGGGCAAATCCTGGTTATTCGGCCAACCTCCACGAATAATATAGTCAATCAAATCACTAAGCTGCACTTCTCCTGTAAGTTGGGATTCGAGACTTCCGGAGCAAATGCCCTTTAAGGAGACTTTTCCGCTGGATTTTCCGCTTTCAAATAAAGACATCGGTCGCATTCTCAGGCGTGCAATTCGTCCTGCCCCACTATGCAGGATACCCTTTTGATTCGGGGTTGCAGAACCGGTTAGAATAAATCTTCCCTTTTCCTTTGATAAATCCACCGCAAAACGAACCGCATCCCAAAGAGAGGGAACCTCCTGCCATTCGTCCAACAAACGAGGAGCTTCTCCCTCTAAAACAAGAGATGAATCCAATTCCGCCAGCTTTCTATTTTGAAAATTCCCTGTAGGATCCGCCAAGTAAAACTCACTTCGACTATGGTAGGCGGAAGTCCAGGTTTTTCCGCACCATTTTGGACCTTCAATGCAAACTGCACCAAAGGTCGTTAGATAAGTCTCTACAGAATCATCAATAATTCTTGCCTGATATAAGTCTCTCCTCATGCCCTACCTCCACAATTTCTCCTGTGATTATAGTTCAATTCGAGAGATTTGTAAATTTCAACTCGATAGATTTCATATTTTCAATTCGAGAGATTTTGAATTTCCAATTCGATGAATTCTAAATTTCCAATTCGATAAATTTTGAATTTCTAGTTCGACAGATTTCACTTTTTCAACTCGATGGATTTTGAATTTCACATTTCCTATTCGAGAAATTTCGAATCCGGTTCAATTCGATTTCAACTATGAATTCCCTATACTACTTCTTTTTCCGCACCGCTTCTTTCCGTACTCTCTGCCTTTGTTCTTCCTGTGTAAGCTGCTTTTCCTTTCGTGCACTTTCCCGTTGTCTTGCCTTTTCCTCTTTCCGAAGCTGAGCCTTGGTCTTTTTCTCCTCCGGATTCTCTTCCACAGCTTTTTCTTCCGAGTCGGCTACTTTTGTAGCAGAAAATAAATAATCCTCTACCGAATAGTGAAGCTCCTCTTCCGACTGCTCCTTGGCTTGTGCCTCCATTTCTTCTCGGCTTTGCTTCGTCATTTTCAGCCACTTCTGAAAATCTCTTTCCACAAAAGTCAGTTGTTCCTTTGAAGATATTTCCTTGAAAATCTCCGAAAGGTTCTCCTCCATTTTCCGCAAAATCTCCTCCTTCATATCCCAAAAATAAGGATAAAAGCGGCTGTACATAGGATTGAAATTCCCAAAGAGCAGGGCATCCGGGCTGACCTGCAGGGCATCGGCAATCCGCAAGAGATTCTCCAGACTGCAACCGATTCCGCCTATTTCTATTCTGGAAATGGTATTTGTCGTACTAAAAATGAGCTCCGCCAAATCGCTTTGTCGAAGCCCTCTTAACACACGATATTTTTTGATTTGTTTTCCCAACGTCTGAAAATCTATGCCTCTATAAATCCAAGGAATGTTCTCATTTCCCTTGCCTATGCCCATGGTCTTTCCTCATTTTCTCGTATCAGTTAACTTTGCTTATGAGGAAAGCATAGATGGATTTCGTAGAATTAGGTATGACGAATTTCGATAGTTTGTTGCCGGTTTAGTAGAATTGTGTATTTTTTAATGCAATACATTCTATCTCCATACCTTGGATGATGGAAAGCTTACGGAGACTCCTGTGTTTTCTTATTTTGTTGCTCTTTTACAAGCTCTGTTGTGGTTACATTCTTAAATTCCTTTTTATAAAAACGATATTGACTTGCTTCTTGGAATTCATAGGAACTGGTATCAATAACCAAGTTACTGGATGACACATCTTCCTGAGGATTTATAGCTTTGTTACCATCTATTTCTCCATTCATTAGGAGTACTTGTGAGCCACGGTGTAAAATGACCACTTGGATGTTTGAGGATGAAGTGATTTGTCCTGATGTATCAGTTAATTCAGGATAATTATTATTTTGCACAATTTCGTATGTTTTATTTTTTTGAGAAGTATCTTTGTAAGTTAAAATGAAAAAGTTACTAAAACAAATAGGAATCAAACACAACATAAGCAAGCATACTATTCTAATTGACCAATAATAACGAGCTTCAGTTTCTAAGGATAATACCAACTGTACCCATAAATAATATCCTGATAATAAACCAAATAAAATTATTTCAGCACATTCTTTAGGAGTTGTCGGGGATTCACAAGATGATTGATAAAGATACATGTAAAAAACATACATAATCCTCCCCAAAATACCAAGCACTATGTAAGTTTTATTCTTGCTTTTATAATATAATAGCAAAAGGACATATAAAGCATTAAGTATAGCTAAAATCAAAAAGAAAATGGGAGAACTCCACGCTGGAAACCAGCTGAATAATAAATAACACTCTTCCTCAAACAATACGGGAAAGTAGATACAATAGCTCAAAAAAAATATTGCATGCATCACCAATGGTATGATTTTTTGTACGATGTAATTTTCTAGATTTTTATTATTTTCTTGTGTATTTATAGATATATTTGAAGAAGAGTTTTTACACAATTTTATAAAATAGAAAGCTAAGATTGGAAAAAAAATACTAACAAACCTTAGTATTACTTTGCTTGTTACATTAAATAAAATTATTGCTATTGGTTCTTGAAAAAAATAGTCTTGATTTATATTATAAAATTTTGCTTCTTGATGGCTGTTCCATAACTGAGTCAATGAAGTAATGATTGCAATAATAAACGTAATTATTGCGCATAGTTCGGCAATTACCCCAATGTTGTCCTTATACCTAAAAAAATAACCCTTTTTTTGTTCTTTTTTATCTTCTAATTCACTTATGTACTTATATATCTTCTTATCCATATCGCTCCTCTAAAAAAGCAGACTTTTTCATTCCATATCTACAGTTGATTCTAGCACAGAAAAATATTTTTATCTATTTACTACATATATTAGTGAATTATCACTATTTTAATCATTCATTAATCTATTTTCATTTCACCACAGTTCAATATCATAAATCCCTTCTCCCCTTCCCTCTCTTTTATGCTATGATAGTCTTCGTTTATCAGGGAAGCATTTTCCCTCCCAAAAGAAAGGAGCAATCATGGAAATCCCCAAGGATCCTTTTATCTTGCTTAGTTTCATCAATCTGAAATTAAGGGATGAATACAATAGTTTAGAAGATTTGTGCTTGGATTTACAGCTGAATAAAGATGAGCTTTGCCAAAAATTACAGGCGGCAGGCTTTGAATATCAAGAAAGTCAAAAGCAATTTCGTTAAGACAGCCTAAGGAGGTTTTATGCGTTGTTTAGTACAAAGAGTGAAAGAAGCCAGCGTTTCCGTTTCGGGAAATGTCATCGGAGCCATTGAGAAGGGCTATCTTATTCTTCTTGGGGTAAGCCAGACCGATACGGAGGAAGTGGCGGATAAGATGCTGAAAAAGGTTTTAGATGCCCGTCTTTTTGAGGATGAAAATGGAAAAACCAATCTTTCCATTCGGGATGTTTCCGGCTCCCTTTTGGTGGTGAGCCAGTTTACCCTCTATGCGGATACTCGTAGAGGAAACCGCCCCAGCTTTATCAATGCGGGAGCCCCGGACCATGCCAATGCCTTATATGAGTATTTTTGTAAAAAGGCGGAGGAGCAGGGAATACCTCTTGCTCATGGACAGTTCGGCGCGGATATGCAGGTTGCTTTAATCAACGACGGTCCCTTTACCATTATGTATGATAGCGAGGCTTAATAGCCTAAAAGGAGTTCCTTATGAATACTTTGCAAAAAGAGGATAATTGGGATTTCTCCAAAGAAATTCTTGACGACTTGCTTCGGCAAGGTTTCACGGGAGAAGAACTTGAGAAACAATTTTATGCCATAAAAAACGAAATTCCAAATTGCATAAAAGCTATGCTTCATGAAGCACAGCTGGTGGCTGAAGGTAAAGCGGATTTTCAAAGCTATGAGGATGTATTTGAATAAGCCAAAAGCAGCCGGAGAGAATTCTGCTTCCCTCCGGCTGCCTTTTTCATTTTCACCGAAGGATTCCTCATCGTGGAATCCTTCCTTTTTCTTTTAAAATCTTGTTTTCTTTCAGAAAAGTCCCTTAATTCTACCAAGGGACTCCTCCTCTTTCAGCAAAGCCCCAATCCTTACTCTACTGCCTTGATTCCCTCTGCTACAGAAACTCTGGCACGAAGAGAGGTGCTGTAGGTTACCACAACGGTCTTTCCAACATTTTCCGTAGCGGCCTTGTTCACCTCCGCATTACCGTCTGTGGTGAATCGGAATCTGTGGCTGTCATCGCACTTTAAGATAACGATGTCCCCGTCTACCTTCTCGATGGTTCCCTTAATCTGAAGGTTGTTGGCATCTTCCTCTTCCAAAGCATCCTCGGTAATGGTGTAGAAAGCCAACGGATTGTTCTTCACATCTCCCAAATAGTAAATGCTGATTTCCTTGCCGACGCCCAAACCTTCCTTGGTAAGATCCAGCTCAAATGCCGGTCTTTGGAAAACGAAGGTGTCGCCGTACTTCTTGCCTTCTGTATCCTCTCCCTGGGTAGCCGCCTCACGGAAATCGGGAATTTCCTTTACGGTAATGCTCTTGTCGTCCACTGCGGTGATTTCGCCGTAAAGATTGGACTCGTCATTGAAGTCCTCTGTAGTAAACTCGTAAGGAACGGATACCGTTACCGTTTTAACCGTCATGCCGTCCTGAGGCTCTGTGCCCTCATAGCCGATTTCTACCTCGTCTCCTGCCATAAGATCCCAGGTAGGATCCAGCTTAGCGCCCTTGCTGTCAAAGGTGTAAACCTTTCCTTCTCCGGTTTCTACCGTTAACTTTCCATCTTCAATCTTCTGTACCTTGGCACTAAGACTATTCTCCGACAATGCTTCAGAGCTGGGCTCCTCTGCTGCAGCCTTTGATTCCTGGCTTGCCTTCTTTCCACAGCCTGCTGCAAAAATCATAAGTCCTGCCATGGTAATCAAAATCGCTTTTTTCATAGTTGTCCTCCTACTGTATTTCCGCTTCTTTACGGTCAAATGCAGAAATGTCTACTGTTCCGCCTTTGGGAACATTTTCATACTAACAGATAGATGGGAATATAGTATTGCCTTTTTCTGTCTTATTTCTTAAAGAATACGAAGAAAATGCAGGGAATTCCCCATCATTTTCATGATTTTCTCTAAAGCTAATCCCCTCTCTTTTTGACGTGTAGGGCTATCCCGCTTATCCCTTATCTTTCTGATGTGCAGGGCTATCCGCTTCTCCTTAACGGAGGAAGATCTGTTCCGGATTTCTTCCTTATGCGGATTTCTTCTTTATACGGATTTCTCCCTTATACGGATTTCTTCCTTATGCGTAAAACTATTTCTCCTCCATATCATAGAAAATCATGTCCTTAATTTCTGTAGGCAAATACTGTTGTTCCACATAGTGTCCCGGATAGTCGTGGGGATATTTATAGCCTATGCCCCGTCCCAGCTGCTCATGTCCTGTGTAGTGGGCATCTCTCAGATAAGAAGGAATGGGTAAATTTCCCTTTTCCCGAACCACTTCATTGGCGGACATAATGGCCTTTACGCAGGCATTGGACTTCTTGGCGGAAGCCACATAGGTACATGCTTGGGACAAAATGATTTGAGCCTCCGGCATACCGATTCTCTCCACCGCAAGGCTGGCGCTGGTGGCCAAAACCAAAGCCTGAGGATCTGCATTTCCCACATCCTCCGCCGCACAAATCATAATTCTTCTGGCGATAAAACGAATATCCTCTCCGGATTGCAGCATTTTCGAAAGATAATATACCGCCGCCTGAGGATCCGATCCCCGCATGGATTTGATAAAGGCGGAAATGGTGTCATAATGCTCCGATTCTCCGTCATAACGAAGAATCTTCTCCTGCATACACTCCGCCACCACCTCCTTGGTGATGCGGATTTCTCCGTTTGCAGAAGGATTGGTACTGAGAATGGCAAGCTCCAAGGCATTTAAGGCAACTCTGGCATCTCCGAAGGCATGCTCTGCCAAAAAGTCACAGGCCTCTTCCTCCAGCACCGCATTGTAATTTCCCATTCCCCGAGTCTTATCCTGTGTCGCCGTTTGCAATAGCTTTACAATATCTTCCTTCTTTAGGGAATGCAATTCGAAAAGCTGAGAACGGGAAAGCAGGGCGGTATTCACTTCAAAGTAGGGATTTTCCGTGGTTGCCCCAATCAAAATGATGGTGCCCTCCTCCACATGGGGAAGAAGATAGTCCTGCTGGGCCTTATTGAAGCGATGAATCTCGTCTACAAACAAAATGGTTTTTCTGCCGTAGCCTCCCATGTTTTCCTTGGCTCTTGCCACCGCCTCTTCCATGTCCTTCTTCCCGGCGGTAGTGGCATTGATGGGAATAAAATCCGCCTTGCTACTGTTGGCAATTACCTTGGCAAGAGAGGTTTTCCCCGTTCCCGGGGGTCCGAAGAAAAGAAGAGAATGAAGCTGGTCTGAACGAATCAGACGGGATAAAAGCTTATCTTTTCCCAAAATATGCTCCTGCCCCACCACTTCCTCCAAGCTTCTCGGCCGCATTCTGGCTGCTAGGGGAGCCATCTTCTCTTTATTTTTCTCTGCCTGGTAGCTAAAGATATCCATGCTTATCCTTTCTTATTGAGATGCATTACTGTTGAAATGCAATACTGTTGAAATAAACTGCTTTGCGAAGCAAAGTGATTGATTACTATACTGCTATGGTATTGTACTTCTTCACTTTATTGTAGCTTGCTCCCCTTGCTTCCACAAGCTTATCTTCCTAAGCTGATTTGTTGCGGATTGGGTGTCCTTGTATAGTTAATCTCCCCCTTAATCGAAAGCTTCGTCCATAAAATCGCCCTAAAGTCGCCCCAAAGTCCTATTTTTGATTTGACATCAACATTTTGGAAGGCTAAAATATCCATATATCAACATTTTAGAAGGTAAAAATGTCCATCCATCAACATTTTAGAAAGCAAAAATATCCGTATATCAACATTTTAGAATAAAAGTATATCTATCCGACAATACTTGGGGAAGAATTCAAGCGCTTTATGGAACAGCCATCGATTTTCCTCACGATATTTCATTCCAAAATGTGGCTATATTTGCAAAAGAGGAGCAAAGAATGTTAAAGAGAAAAGTGATGAGTCAATTGTGGAATTGGAAAAAACAGGAAAAGAAAAAATCTTTATTGGTTCTTGGGGCAAGGCAGGTGGGAAAGACCTATGCCGTTCAAGCATTTGGGAAATCAGCTTATAAAGAGATGCTTTATATTAATTTCAAGGAAAGCAACTCCGATCGCTCTATTTTCACCGGAGATTTAACTGTTGCTTCCATGATTACCGCCATGCGCTTTCGTTACCCCAACCTACAATTTATCCCGGGAGAAATTCTCATTTTCTTAGACGAAATTCAGGAGTGTCCGGAAGCTATCACCTCTTTAAAATTCTGGACCTTGGATGGGCAGTTCGATATTATCGCCTCCGGTTCCCTTCTTGGAATAGACTACCAAAGAGCCTCTTCCTATCCGGTAGGGTATGTAGAATATCTGCGAATGTTCGGTTTAGACTTTGAAGAGTTTTTATGGGCAAAGGGTATTCAGGAGGATCTGCTTTCTGATTTAAAAACTCTGTTCCTGAAGAAGACACCGGTTCCAGAAGCTGTTCACAATACCATGATGTCCTATTTACGAGAATATCTTGCCCTGGGGGGAATGCCCGAAGTTCTTGCTCATTATATGGAGCATCAGGATTTTCGAATTGCAGATCAAATACAAAAAGAGCTTTTGATGGGCTATCGTTATGATATTGCCCACTACGCTCGGTCTGATGAAAAAGTCAAAGCGGAAAAATGCTTTTTATCTTTAGGAAGGCAAGTTCTGGACAAAGAAAATCATAAATTTCAATACAAGGAAGTGGAAAAAGGAGGAAGAGCACAGAAATTTTATACCAGTATTGACTGGCTCTCTTCGGCAGATATGGTCTCCCTTTCTAAATTAGTGACAGATGTGCAGTACGATCTCTCAGACTATGCCAGAGAAGATTTCTTTCGAGCCTATACTACAGATTTATCTTTACTGATTGCCATGAAAGATTTCGGTTTGAAACAGCATATTATCGAAAATACCCTCCTGGCCAATACAAAAGGAGGCTTATATGAATGTCTAATAGCGGATATTCTCATCAAAAAAGAACTCCCCCTTTATTTTTACAAAAATGAAAGTAGTAAAAAAGAAATTGACTTTTTAACACAAAAAGAGGGAGAAATTTGGGCTATCGAAGTTAAAAGCGGACAGAGTAGAGCAAATTCTTTAAACTGGCTGATAAATCAGAAGCATGTTTCCGGAGCTTATAAATTTCATGACGGAAACATCGGCGAAGAAGGAGGCGTTCTGTCTATGCCCCTTTATATGGCGGTATTTTTATAAGAAGGGAAGGAAAATGTATGTGGTGGGAAGAATGTAAAAGTATCGAAGCAAAGATTATTGCCATGCGAAGGGACTTACATAGAATACCGGAGCTTGGCTTTCATTTGCCAAAAACGCGTGAGTATGTCACTCATCAATTAGATGAAATCGGCATTCCTTACCGGCTTTCTGAAAAGGACAGCAGTATTATTGCCACTTTAAAGGGAAAGCAGCCCGGAAAAGTCTTGGCTCTACGGGCGGATATGGATGCCCTGCCCATAACAGAAGATACTAAGCTCCCCTTTTGTTCCGAGCATAAGGGATGTATGCATGCCTGTGGCCATGATGCCCACACTGCCATGCTGCTGGGCGCTATTCGGGTTCTCTATCCCCATCGGGAGGAACTGAGGGGAG
>CALIEL010000246.1 GCA_938022235.1 Oribacterium parvum | reverse complement strand
ATCAGCTGATTCATACGCCGATGGAAATGTTGCAACTGGGAGAGGGCTACTCTTTCCTTATGCGATTTTTACCGAATTCTTATCGGGTGAAGGGGGCTCCCGTTCAGCGCTACGACAGCATGATTTATCTTTACGAGGGGAATCCGATAGAGCCTTTGGAGGAGAAATAATTGCCGGTGAGGTAGAGTATTTCTTGTAAAATAAAAACAAGGCGAAGGCAACCTGCTAAGTAAAAATGCAATATCGTAATATGCAATAACATACTTTTGCATATTACGATATTGCATTTTGTTCCGTTTCATGGATTATCTAATTTAAAACCGCTCTATAGTTTTGATTTTTACTTACATAGCACTAAATTTATTATAGAAATGAATGCTAATCATTGCAAAATGCATTCATTTTTGGTATATTTCATATATACATGAATGTAGATAGGAGGTGGAAACAATGGCAACAATTACAGTACGAATTAATGACGAAGATAAAAAAGTATTAGACCAAGTAGTAGAAGATATGGGCTTGAATTATTCCACATTTTACAGTATTTATACGAAGAAAGTTTTACGAGAAAGACGAATCCCTTTTGAAGTATCTGCCAGTGTGGATCCATTCTATTCGGACAGCAATATTCGTTCGCTGAAAAAATCTATAAAGGAATTGCGTGAGGGTAAAGGCAAGGTACATGAACTTATTGAGGTAGACGATGAGTGAAAAAATATGGTCTGATGATGCATGGGAAGATTATTTATTGTGGCAAAATACCGACAAGAAAATTGTTAAAAGAATCAACCAGCTTATTAAGGATATCGAGAGAAACGGATGCTCTGATGGAATTGGAAAGCCCGAAGCTCTAACCGGTGATTTAAGCGGAGAATTTAGTCGAAGAATTGATGATAAAAATCGACTGGTCTACCATACGGAAGATCAACGTATTTTTATCGTGCAATGTAAAGGGCATTATCAGGATCATTAAGCAAATGGTGCAGTTTCTCTGCACCATTTTATGCCCTTTTCTAAAGCGTTATAACAGATTTATATGATATTATCCTTGCAAGTGAGGTTTATATAGACAAACAATAGGAGAAATCATGAAACAATCTTTAGAAGAAAAACAGTCACTAGCGATGGAAGGCTTAGCGGCAGGAAAGAATTGCGGACAGCTGGTGCTACTTGCCTATCAAGAGGAATTAAATCTGCCCGAGGAGCTTCTGCTTCCTCTCTCTGCAGGGCTTATTGAGGGCTTAGGAACCTTAGAGGGGACCTGCGGAGCCCTGATTGGAGCGAACCTTGTTTTAGCTATGAAAAATAAAGGAAATCCTATGGTACAGGTGGAGGCCGCCCATCTTTTTCAGGATTTTGTTGAGCGCTGCGGAGCCAGCATTTGCAAGGATTTAAGAGGCATAGGCAAAGAAAAGCCTCTTTGCAGCTGCGAAGATTGCATCAAAGAGGCGATTGCTTTACTATATTAAGTTTTAGGGAAGTTCATTAAAACTGATCCACAATTTCCACGCTATCCGGTAAGAGCTCCAGATTCACAATGGAGTTTCCGGATAGCTTTACTTTTTTCAGATTGGGCAAATTCCGTAATGCACTGATATCGGTAATATAGTTATCGGAAATATCCAGTTCTTCCAGAGTGCTGAGCCCCTCTATACAATCCAGATTCTCCAGCTTATTTCCACGAAGTCCAAGCCTTTTTAACGCTTTAAAATGGGAAAGAAAGGCTTTGGCATTGACCGTGAAATTATCAGAATCATCATCCAGGTTTTTGATTTCTGCCTGGTTGAGAATCAAGGTCTCCGTAGCATTGTTATCTTCCATCTTACTAAGGGATAGGGAAATATCAGGCGTTTCAGGTGGACCAATAAGATTTTCGTCAAAAATCAGTTCTTTTACTTTAATGCCGGAAAAAAGTCCATGATAGTCTTTTAGGAGGTCTAAAGATTCTCCCAGAATGCTCATTTTTTCAAGGTTTGGTAAGCCTGCTAAAACATTTTCCCAGTCGTTAGAAATATAATCCAAGGAACCGGAAACTACTAGAGTGTTTAATGAGTTCATACCGCGAAGGGACTCGGCGCTAATATTCCATCCATTCAAAACACAGTAGAGGCTCTTAATCGAAGGCATATGAGCAAAATGCTTGAGATCACTCGATCCGCAAAACACGTCTTCCAAGGCGGTTAAATTTTGCAAATCCGGTATGTAACAGCCATGCCCGCGACCGCCAAGGTGCAGGCTTTGTAAAGCGCTGAGACCGGCAATAGCCTTTCCGTCCGTTAATTCATAGCAGTCATCAATGGAAAGCGTGTTTAATGAGGGGTGATTGGCTAAACCGTCCAAAGAGAGTATCGGTACGCTCTCGAGCTCCAGAGACTTTAAATTAGGCATATTTTGGGTAAAGTTTAAATCCTTTAAGGACATAACATCGTGTAATCTGAGATGTTCCATTTGGGGCATACCGGATAGAACGGAGATATTTTCTAAGGGTTTATCATAGGGACCAGACAGACTTAGATTTTTACAATTGCTTAAAGTAGCTAAAGGAGCTAAATCTGCAGAGGTATCAAGGGTTAAACTCTCTAAGTTAGGAAAGTGTCTTAAAAAAAGTAGTCCCCCTTCATATTTAGAGTTTACCCTGATGGAAAGGCTTTTCAGGGAAGAAAAGGGTGTGAAAATGTCTGTGATTTCCTTTGTTTTGTCGGAGGAAATGCTGTAGGGAAGGACATCATCGCGCAGGTAAATACCGCTAAGACCGAGTATCTGTTCCGGTTTTGCCAAGCTTAACAAAAGCTCTCGGAAGCCTTCCGAATTGTTTCCTATAGCAGAAAAGTATTTTAACTCTTTTAGATTTTTTAAATCTTGATTGTCTTGAATGTCGCTATCGAAGTCCAGGTCTTGTCCCAGTGCCAGATTTTCCAAACCGGTGAAGGGCTGAATCTCCTGCCGGGGAATACTTTCCGTAGCAGGAAAATAAAGAGTCTTTTCTTCCACGGGATTTCCCTCTTCATCCAGCTTTTCGGCATAGGAAAAACACCATTTTTCTTCTTTGTTATCTTTTGCAATGGACAGGAACTTTAAGGAACTGTAGTCTTTCCCTGTAACTTGAGAAAGATTTTTGGAAAATGCCTTCTCCACAAAGGAAATCACTACCGGATCCTGCACCGTGCTACGATATTGGTCGGTGGGAAGCTCTATTCCGCTAGGAGAAAAGACTGTTTTTAGTAAAATAAACAGAAGGATTGACATCACCACTACTACAGAGCCCACTGCACAGCTTTGCAAAAGGTATTTGCCTCGTACGTTGTTTGGAACAGTTCTTTCCTTGTTATAATTCACATTTTTGATGGTGATATTTTGGGTGATATCCGGCTTATGAGGTTCCAAATAGACCTTGGTATTACAGAATTTACACTGCACAAAGCCTTCCTTCATTCCCTCGGGAACAGATAATTGACCTTGACAGTTTGGACATTGGATTTTGGTGATTTTCATGGATTTTCCTCTTGCTATTTTTAACTTATATTTTGTAAAATAAATATTATTTTATAAACAAATTAAGTTTACATAATGTCTAAGGGATATGCAAGATAAGATTAGGAGGAAAAACAATGAGAAGTGTTTTGGGAGATCGTACAGCGGTGTTTGATGATGGAGGACGGAAGTTAAGCATTACGAAAGATGGAATTTCCGTAGAGGGGAAGAAGTCATTTAGCCTTTCCTTTTCCGAGGTGGGAGCCATTCTTCCCATGCGATATTGCAACTCCAATATGCTCTATTCTCTGATTTTTAGGGATCTTCAGGGGAAAAATATCAGTCTTCCGGATTTAGAGACAGATACCAAGGCAAATGGTAGAGGGCATAATATCGCGGAAACCAAGACGCTCTTACTTGCATTTGCAAGAAATAAGCTGGGGGCTGAATTTCCCAATAACATAGATAGTTTGGATATTCCTATCGGCTTTAATTTAAAGGAAAAGGAGATCCGTCTTTCAAAAGGATTTATCACAGGAGCAAAGCATAGCATTCCTTTAAGTGCTATTCGAAGAGTGAAAATGGTGACCAACGGTACCATTTCCAACTTAGGCATTTATACCAAGGAAAAGGGCGGCTTCTTTGATTTTC
This sequence comes from Oribacterium parvum, assembly GCA_938022235.1. Lineage (GTDB taxonomy): Bacteria > Bacillota > Clostridia > Lachnospirales > Lachnospiraceae > Oribacterium > Oribacterium parvum_A. The sequence goes on along the minus strand of CALIEL010000246.1, from coordinate 1,306 downwards.
CGGATATGAGCATTCCTGCAAATGAATTGACCCTTCCTATCCTGGAGGCGGCCATGACCAGAAATACCGGAGCAGGCATTGACTTTAGTAGGGGAGACGGATTCGCACAAAAAACTTCCGAGTTTATGATTATTCGTTTCTTAAGTGCCGATTTTTTCATTAATGAAGATGGCAGTTTCTCCGCTGAATGGCAAGAGAGGGTCTGTGACAGAATTTCTGCCTATGGATATGAGGAGGATACCTTGCTGGAGCAGGCTATACTGCTTTAGGAAATGCTCATAGCTATAGCCTGAATACAAAGATAGATTTATGAGAGTGCTATAGCCTCCGTATCAAGAGAAAAATGTTTCCTCCACATCTTGATAAGGATAAGTCCTGCGGAGTGCCTGATAGCAGGGGCAGTCTTCTTCGTGGTCGTTAATGACACCACAGGCTTGTAAAAAAGAATAGACAATGACGGGGCCGGTATATTGAAAGCCCCGTTTTTTTAAATCTTTACTGATTGCTTCGGAAAGAGCATTTTTGGCAGGCATTTCCCCCTTTTCATGCCCCTGATAACAAAGACTTTTTCCGCCGGAAAACTTCCAAAGGTAAGCATCAAAGCTTCCCGCTTCTTTTTGCAGGACTAAAAAAGCCTTGGCGTTTTGAATCATGGCTCTGATTTTTCGCTCCGACTTAATCATATTTTCCGTATGCATGATTCGTTCAATATCTTCTTCTGTGAATGTTGCGACTCTTTCCGGGGAAAAGTTTGCAAAACAGCTTCGAAGAGTTTCTCTTTTTCGAAGAATCAAGGCCCAGCTAAGACCGGCCTGCATGGATTCCAAAAGCAAATATTCAAAGAGCTTTTGATCCTCATGGGTGGGTACGCCCCATTCTTTATCGTGGTAGGATATCATTTCCGCACTGCTGTTTTTCCATTGACAAGCCATAACGCCTCCTTTTTGAAAGGATTATAACAGATTCTATTTAGAGTTGATAATAAATAAGTGGAGTAGTATAATGTACTACATATTAAGTTTGTACATACTTTGCCTATAAAGTACAGCAAATAATTTTCGAAATAGAGGTGAAAAAATGGCATTTTCAATTCGAATGAATGAGGAGGAAAAAGCACTTGCGGAAAGCTATGCTAAGCTTCATGCAATGTCTTTAGGAGAGGCTTTCAAAAGAGCTTTATTTGAACGTATTGAAGAGGAGTATGATATCAGCCTTGCCAATGAAGCTTATCAGGAATATAAGAATACCGGCTGTAAGTCCAGACCCATTGAGGAACTCTGGAAGGAACTTAATCTATGAGCTATCA
>CALIEL010000245.1 GCA_938022235.1 Oribacterium parvum | reverse complement strand
TTATTGAGCGCTTTACCTTAGGAGGAAAATAAGCATGAAGGTTGATTTAAATGCAGATGTGGGAGAGAGCTTTGGGCGCTATACCCTGGGGATGGATGAAAGCTTGATTCCCTTACTCAGCTCTGCCAATATTGCCTGTGGCTACCATGCAGGAGATCCTTTGGTGATGGAGAAAACCGTGGAATTATGTAAAAATGCGGGAGTTGCCTTAGGGGTACATCCCGGATTTCCGGACTTGCAGGGCTTTGGTAGAAGAAATATGGACTGTACGCCTAAGGAATTAAAGACCATGCTGCTCTACCAAATGGGAGCCTTGGAAGCCTTTTTGCACAAGGACGGCTTAAAGCTTCAGCATGTAAAGCCCCATGGCGCCCTTTATAACATGGCCGCAAAGGAGGAAGAACTGGCTAAGGCTATCTGCGATGCGGTAAAGGAATACGATTCTTCCTTGGCAATTCTGGCACAGGCCTCCGGTAAGCTCTACCAATTGGCGGAAAAGATGGGAATTCCCGTAAAGGCGGAGGTCTTTATGGACAGAGCCTATGAAGAGGACGGTTCCTTGGTGAACCGAAGAAAGCCGGGAGCCATGATTACCGACGAAGAGGAAGCCATTGAACGGGTGCTTTCCATGGTACTGGAGAAGAAGGCCAGAGCCATCACAGGAAAGGAAATCCCCATTCAAGCAGATTCCATCTGCGTCCATGGAGACGGAGAGAAAGCCCTGCTCTTTGTAGAAAAGCTCAGAAAGACTCTTGAAAAAGAGGGAGTGACGATAGAAGCTTTCGGAAGATAAGAGTCTATAAAAACAAAATATTTTCCATGCATTATAGGTCTGGAATTGGGGCACGCTCTCGCTAACTTCGCCCTGCAGCGGATACTAAGCGAAAAACTGCAGTACCTTTGTTTTTCGCAAGTACCGGCGGGCTCAGATTGCCCCTTTTTCAGACCTATAATGCATTTTTTTTGTTTCAATAGACCTATCTTGCAAAGCTTGGGGGAAAAATAGAACCGCAAGTTAAAATAAATCTGATTTAAGGATATGTAAAAACTTATTTTATTCCGGAAGTATGAAATTTTTCTGTATTTCATTGACAGCAGAAAAATAGCTAGTAAAATATGAAAATGGTTTCTGTTTTCATGCTTTTTGTATTCATTTTTTGGAATGAATTTTTAGAGTTCTGAGGCTTGAAAAGGAAATCTTAACAGGAAAGCTTCTCTATGGTCAGGAATAGGGGAGCAAAGAGCAGGGTTGAGATAGATTTTGTAGGGGAGCGGATATGGAAAAAGGGAAGTACAAAACCCAGCATAAAGAGGAATTGCAGAAATATCTATCCAATTTAGAGGGAGAACATTTCACGGTAGCTGACTTGGTGATTCATTTCCGTGAAGAGGGAAGGCCCATCGGAACCACCACTATTTACAGGCAGTTGGAACGGCTTTGCGAGGAAGGTTTGGTGAATAAGTACCTGATTGATCAAAACAGCCCTGCTTGCTTTGAATATGTGGGGGAGAGGAAGGAAGCTTCCAAGGAACATCTATTTTTCCATTGCAAATGTAGCCGTTGTGGAGCCTTGATTCATCTGCATTGTCATGAACTGGACTTTATGATGGAGCATCTTCTTGTGCATCATGGCTTTCATTGGAATCCGAAAAGGACGGTTTTCTACGGTTTGTGTGAAAACTGTGCCCGGGAAGAGGAAAAGAGGCCTTAAAGTTATTTATCTAGAAAGGAGCCCCTATGGGACTAAGAAAACTGGCGATTGCCACCACATTTTCCTTACTTGCAGCAAATCTTTTTGCCTGTGGAGCAAGTAATGCAGGAAAGACTGAGACTACAGCAGCCACCACACAGGCAGCAGCAGAAAGCAGCAAGGAGGAGAGCAAGGCAGGCGGAGAGAAGCTGAAGATTGTGGCTACCAATTTCCCTGCTTATGATTTTGCAAGAGCTGTTACCAAGGGAGAGGCGGATGTTACCATGCTGGTAAAGCCCGGATCCGAGACCCACAGCTATGAGCCAAGCCCTCAGGATATTATTACCATTCAAAATGCGGATTTATTCCTCTATGTAGGCGGAGACAGCGATGCTTGGGTAGACGGCATGTTAAAGTCCATGAACAAGGAGGATTCCTCCGTTTTCAAAATGATGGATGCGGTAAATTTAATGGAAGAGGAAACGGTTGAGGGAATGCAGGAAGAAGAGGAGCATGACCATGACCATGAAGGAGAGTCCGGAGAGCATAAGGAAGAAGCTGCCGACCATGAGGATAAGGCTTCCGAGGCAAAGAGTGACAGCCACGAGGAAGAGGAAGTGGAGATGGATGAGCATGTATGGACCTCTCCTGTAAATGCCATTCAGATTGTAAAGAAGCTGGATGAGAAGATTTCTTCCCTGGATTCTTCCAAAAAGGACGTTTTTGAGAAGAATACTGAGGCCTATGTGAAGGAATTGGAAGAGCTGGATAAAAGCTTTAGAGAAGTGGTAGATTCCGGAAAGAGAAAGGAAATCATTGTAGCAGACCGTTTCCCCTTTGCTTATTTCTGTAAAGAGTACGGCTTAAGCTACTTTGCGGCATTCCCGGGCTGTTCTACCGATACCCAGCCTGCTGCACAGACCATTGCGTTCTTACAGGATAAGGTAAAGGAAGACGGTATTCCGGTGGTATTCCATATTGAAATGAGTAACGAGGATATGGTAAATGCCATTTGTAAGGATACGGGAGCTAAGAAAATGCTTTTGAATGCGGTACACAATGTGACCGATGAGGATTTCAAAGCAGGCAAGACCTATGTGGACTTAATGAAGCCGAATGTAGAGGCATTGAAGGAGGCACTGAATTAATGAGTTATTTTTCCCTAAACAAGATTGGCTTTTCCTATGAAGGGAAGGTGGTATTAGAGGACATTCATTTTTCCGTGGAAAAGGGAGATTATCTTTGTATCGTGGGGGAAAACGGAGCCGGAAAAAGTACCCTTTTAAAGGGCATATTAGGGTTGAAAAAGCCCGGTGAAGGAGAAATCATTCTGGGGGACGGCCTGAAAAGGCAGGATATCGGATATCTTCCCCAACAGACGGAGGCGCAGAAGGATTTCCCTGCCAGTGTTTACGAGGTGGTGGAGTCCGGATGCCTAAACAAGCTTTCCTTATTTCCCTTTTATCGTAAGGAAGATAAGAAGCGGGTAGAGGATGCTATTCGTTTTTTAAACATTGAGAATTTGAGAAAGTCCTGCTATCGGGAGCTTTCCGGCGGACAACAGCAAAGGGTTCTTCTGGCAAGAGCCCTTTGCGCCGGCTCCAAGCTCTTGATTTTGGATGAGCCTGTGGCAGGTTTGGATCCTAAGGCCCAGACAGAGCTCTACGATTTAATTGACAGATTGAATAAGGAATTAAAGATTACCATCATCATGGTTTCCCATGATGTGAAGGAAATAGTACAAAGAGCAAAGCATATTCTCCATTTGGCCCATAAGCAGTTATTTTTCGGAGAGGCGGAAAAGTATAGAGAGTCGGAGCTTGGAAAAAGTTTTGTGAAGGATTTGGAGGGCTAAATGTTTAAGGTTTTAGGGTCGATGCTTTCCTACGATTTTATGATTCGAGCGATTATCGTAGGTTCTCTGGTTTCCCTGTGTTCTACACTTTTGGGAACCAGTTTGGTTTTAAAAAGATATTCCATGATTGGGGATGGCTTGTCCCACGTGGGCTTTGCATCCTTGGCAATTGCCTATGCTCTGCAATTAGCCCCCATGTCCGTGTCTATTCCGGTCTGTGTGATTGCGGCATTTTTCCTTTTGCAACTGGAAGAAAATTCCAAAATTAAGGGAGATGCGGCTACCGCTTTACTTTGTAGCGGAGCTTTGGCGGTGGGAGTAATGACGATTTCTTTGACCACCGGTATGAATACAGATGTTTGTAACTATATGTTCGGCTCCATCCTGGCCATCAGTCCCTCGGACATGCGACTTTCCGTAGTTTTATCCGTGGTGGTGCTGTTCCTTTACATTTTCTTCTATCCCCGCATCTTCGCGGTGACCTTTGATGAAAATTTTGCAAAAGCCAGCGGAACCAATACCCGTTTCTACAACATGGTTTTGGCCTTATTGACTTCTATCACCATTGTGCTGGGCATGCGAATGATGGGAACCCTATTGATTTCCAGCTTGATCGTGTTTCCTTCTATTACGGCAATGCGGGTATGTAAAAACTTCTTAGGTACCATTATTCTGGCGTCTATCCTTTCTCTCTTTGGATTCTTTGTAGGAATGACTCTATCCTTCCTTTACAGGATTCCTACGGGAGCTTCCATTGTGGTGATAGATATTGTGTTATTCTTCCTGTTTTGTGGGATTGAAGCAATCCGGAATAGAAAGGGATAGAGGATAAGAAAATGAAATTAAGCAGAAAAATGAATATAAAAGAAGAGAAGGCCTTAGGGCCTTTTCGCATTTTCGGAAAAAACAGAAGAGCAAACGGGACCATCCCTTTGAGAAGAGCTTGCCTTCTTCTTGCCCTTTGTGCAGGAACTTTGGTGGCCTGTAAGGAAAAGGATACCGTGCGGAAGACCCCGGGAAAGGTGGAGAGTACGGAAAGTACTTCTTCCGTATCCGAAGAGGAAGCAATGTCTATGGCGGCTGCTTTGGATGCCTTAGAGTCTAAGGATGCTGCATCGGTGGCGGCGGAAAATACAAATCCCTCCTCAGAAAGTAAAATTGCCGGAAGCACCAATTCCGCAGAAAGCGTGAAGGAAACAGATGAGCAGGGAAGAACCTATCCTATAGATGACTATCCCTACAATCCTAAAGAAGACAGAGGAAAGTATTCTTTGGAGAAGCCGGATATTGTGGTGGGAGATAAACTCTATGCCACCCAGATTAATGACTGGTACAAGAACTTTCAGGATTATGAGGGAAAGACGGTCAGTATTGAAGGGATGTATATGAACTTCGGAGGCTATACCCTGGTGGGAAGAAACGGTCCCTCCTGTCCTTATTGTACCGGTGGCTATGTGAATTTTGAATTTAAAACTGACCTTGATCTTTCCGGATTGGAATCGGAAAAGTCCTGGATTCGGGTAAAGGGCGTTCTCAGGCAGGGAAAGTATTCCATTTCCAAGGATGTTTCCCAGTTAATTTACTATATTGAAGCTTTGGAAGTGGAGAAAATGGATAACCCCGGAGTGAACCCCATTACAGATTAGATGGTTAGTTTAATATAACTTTTATACTTTTCTTTTTCTTTGTTTGTTATACTAAGAGTATAAAATAATAATACTTCTCAATTTTAAGATAAATTTGAGAAAAGCAGAAGGAAGTACTGAAGACAGTAGAACAAATAAGGAGGAAAACTATGTTTGAACAAGTAAAATTAGACTATGCCTTTGATGCTCTGGAGCCCCATATCGACACGATGACTATGGAAACCCACTATGGAAAGCATCATGCCACCTATACCAAGAACTTTAATGATGCGGTGGAAAAGGCGGGACTTGGCGGAAAATCTGTCGAAGAGATTCTTTCTTCTCTCTCTTCCGTGGGTGATGAGGCCTTAAGGAACGCTTTACAGAATAATGGTGGCGGTTTCTATAACCATAATTTGTATTTTTCCGTTATGAGTCCTAAAAAGGGAACAAAACCAAGCCCTACCCTGGCAGAGGCGATCAACAGGGACTTCGGATCCTTGGAAAAGCTGGTGGAAACCTTGCAGAATCTGGCTTTGGGACAGTTCGGTTCCGGCTGGGCGTTCTTATCGGTAGATAAAGAAGGAAAGCTTTATGCCACAAAGGCCGCAAACCAGAACAATCCTTTTATGGAAGAAGGACAGCATACCCCCATCCTGGGAATTGATGTATGGGAGCATGCCTACTACCTTCGTTATAAGAATCTAAGAGGCGACTATCTGAAGAATTTCTTTGAGGTACTGGATTGGGAGAAGGTCAGCGAGAATTATGAGCGTGGCAGATAAATTTGTTTCCTTCATAACAAGGTCTGAAATAGGAATACTCTTCGGCTAAGCTCGATTTTAGTAATAACGGACTGTGAAAATAAATTGCCTACGCTCTGATGCAGTACAGGTCTTTCCTTGGGGCACGCTCTCGCTAGCTTCGCCACTTAGCAGTACTAACTTCAAGCGTCGCTTTGCTTGCTTTCAGTAAGTACTGAAGGGCTCAGACTACCCCTATGAAAGACTGTACTGCATCATTCGCTTTGGTTAATGGATTCCTAAAGATTTTGTTTCGGTAACGCTCTTGCTAGCCAAGTAACGGGGAGCTTGGAGTATTCCTTTTTAAGACCGACATGAAGGAAACGGGCATATTATCTTTGGAGAAATAAATAAAATTATTCTATTCCGATACTTCATCCCATCGTATATTTAATTTTTTCTTGCGATATATATATAGATATGGTAGAATTAATTAAATTATACATATTGAGAAAGGAGATTTTATGTCAAAGTATAAAGTTACTGTTGGAGGAAGGGATACAAGAACTGGTGAGCATATAAATAAAACATACGTAGTAAGTGCTGATTCAAGAAGCGAAGCTCAAGATATAGCCAAAGAAAAATTTGAACAATCTGATAATCATAAATGGACCAGTACAGGTGGAGCGATCAAATACGATGACTAGATTGTCTTATTTATCTTAAGTAATTTCCGTACATAAACGTGTTTTGTGCAAAAGTTACTTAATTTAAATTACTCTAGTTGGTCATAGCTGTCTATTTGACATTGAGTCAAATTATAAACATTCAGATAAAAATAGAGACGGTGAAATAATTTGTATAAATTATGTAGCTAAAAATAGGTATCCTCCTAGATTAATGTAAGAATAAATATTAATCTAGGGGGATATTTTTATGATAAAAACAAGAAAGATTTCTCTATATGTAAAGAATTCATCAACAGTCATGTTGAATAATACATTCTGAGGATATTTAGGATATGCGCGAAAGGTTTCAATATCTTTTGGTCAAAAATCATATTGAGTAAAATGCTTATTTTTTGTGAAAAAATATGGTAAAATAAGCTTTTAAAATGTTATGGAGAAATTTTACTATTGTGGGAAAAATCTAACAGTAGTAGAACTCTTTATATTTTACTAAAAATTATGGACAACAGTGAAGTAGCATTTGGTGCTAAAAGGAGGGCGAGATGGCAGATATGAGCAAAGCAATGGGAAAAAATATTTTTTTGTGTAATGATTTTCCGGGCTATGGGAAGGTGGCTTTGCAGGGGATGATTCCTACCTTAACGGCAATGAAATATCAGCTGTTTTCCTTGCCTACCGCTTTGGTTTCCAATGTGTTGGACTTTGGTAAGGCGGAAATTTTAGATACTACGGATTATATGAAGGGCAGCGTTGCGGTCTGGAGAGAACTTGGCTTTTCCTTTGATGCTATGGCTATCGGCTTTATTACCGGGGAAAAGCAGGGAGAATTTTTGGCGGAACTTTGTAAGGAAGAAAGAGAGAAGGGCTGCGTTATTTTCTTTGATCCTATTATGGCGGACAATGGAAAGCTCTATTACGGGATTTCACCGGAGGCGGTGGAAAGTAGAAGAAAGCTTATGGGGCTTTCAGATTATATTGTTCCCAACATTACCGAAGCATTGCTGCTGGCAAGGAAAAATCCGTAGCAGTCGGACTTTAGCTTAGAGGAGGCTAAGGACTTGGTGAAGTCTCTAAGAG
>CALIEL010000244.1 GCA_938022235.1 Oribacterium parvum | reverse complement strand
TGCTCAAGGGAATACTGTCTTTCAGCCAATGTCTTTCCTCCTATTAGAATCTGTAATGAGCAAATGCCTTATTGGCCTCAGCCATTCTATGCATCTCCTCTTTACGCTTTACTGCAGCACCTGTGTTGTTGGCTGCATCCATAATTTCATTTGCTAATCTTTCTGCCTGAGTCTTCTCAGAACGCTTTCTGGAAAACTCTGTAAGCCATCTTAATGCCAAGGTCTGGCGTCTCTCAGGCTTTACTTCCATTGGTACCTGGTATGTGGCACCACCAACTCTCTTTGCCTTTACTTCAAGTACAGGCATGATGTTGTTCATTGCTTCTTCAAATACTTCCACAGCATCCTTCTCTGCCTTAGCGGCAACCTTCTCGAATGCTCCATAAACGATCTTCTGTGCAACACCCTTCTTACCATCTAACATGATGGAATTTACAAGCTTAGTTACAATCTTGGAATTGTAAATTGGGTCTGCCAGTACATCTCTGTGTAGCGTATGTCCTTTACGTGGCACGTTACTTCCCTCCTTAAATACTGGATTTAGATCAACGGTACTCTCTTAGGAAAATGTTTTTCCCATCTTCTTTGAGTTCATGCGGAAATGGACACAGGCTTATCTATCTTTGTGACCAAATTTTCCGTCATAACCATGTCTAAATGAAACTACGATTTCGGCTTAAGCCTTCTTTGCCTTAGGTCTCTTTGCGCCGTACTTGGAACGAGCCTGCATACGATTTGCAACGCCTGCAGTATCCAAAGTACCACGAATGATGTGATAACGTGTACCGGGAAGATCCTTAACACGGCCACCACGAATCATAACAACAGAGTGCTCCTGAAGGTTGTGTCCTTCTCCCGGAATGTAGGATGTTACTTCGATTCCGTTGGAAAGACGTACTCTGGCGATCTTACGAAGAGCAGAGTTCGGCTTCTTCGGTGTTGCAGTCTTTACGGCTGTACAAACACCTCTCTTTTGTGGAGCGCTGTTCGTAGTTGCTCTCTTCTGTAAAGAGTTGAACCCTTTCTGAAGAGCAGGGGCAGTGGACTTTTTCTTGCTGGTCTCTCTACCCTTTCTAACGAGCTGGTTAAATGTTGGCATTTTGGTCTCCTTTCATAATAGTTTTGCTCCCTTTATGTGACCACCTTGCGAAAGGCATGCATAAAGAAAGGCGCGAGAAAACTCACGCTCAACAAATATAAGCTTGGGGCAAAGAAAAGTCAAGAAAAATCACGGCTTTTTTTGAGGAAAAATCCCAGTTCTATACATAGCAAACCCGGTATCTCTTTCCCTTCCGTTTTCTCCTCCTCTTTCTCCTTCGCTTCCGCTTCTTTGTTCTCCTATTTTTTGTATCCTATCCCCCCCTTTTCACATCTTCCACAACCCTTTTATATTTTGTTGCTTTTGTACATTATTTCTCTTCTATCTTCTTGCATATTTCATAAATTCGTTTTCTTATCTTTTGGACATTGTATACTTCTTATAATTATTCCAAATATTATCAATTAATTATTTTAAATATCATTGATATTGACTAGCCTTTTTCACTATGCTAAGGTAATCTCGTTTCTTATTGGTTAGAAATGACTAACTCCATTATCGCATACATGGACTTTTGGAAGATTGTGGTTAGTCAAACATTTCAGACAATCATTTTCTTTATTTCTAACTATATCATCACACAAACTATCTCTTAAGAGATAGAAAGGAGATCCTTATGAAAAGGAAAGCATTTTCATGCGCTGTCCTTTCCATAGCCACAGCAATGTTGCTTCCCGGTATCAGCTTTGCCAAGCCGGCAAGCACCGCCGGACAATGGTTTAACCGTTCCGGAAAATGGTATTATGGAAAAGACGAAGACAGCTTACGAAAGGAATGGATTGTTTCTGATGGTGACTGGTATTACCTCCACAAGGACTCAGGAGAGCTACAGTCCGGATGGCTGAGTTTGAACGGAAAGAAATATTTTCTTAATACTCTGCACAATGGACAATTCGGAAAATTACTTACCGGATGGCAATGGATTGACGGTTACTGCTATTTCTTTGAAGCGGAAGATTCTAAGACTCTGGGAGAGTTAAAGGTCTCCGGCAGCAAGGATGGATATCAGCTGGACGAAAACGGACGCTACCTTTCCAATGGCAAGGTAGTGTATGAAGCCGGAAAAGGACTTCCCGGCACAGAAAGCGGCCAAAGTGTTGCCGGTGTCAGCAGAACACTCCCCTCCGCTTCTAGCGATTCCTCTTATAGAAGCCGTTCCCGTAGAAGCAGTTCCGACAGCCAGATTCAACCCCCAAAGGAGGAGGCAAAGCCGGAACAGCCGAAGGAAGATAAAAAACCTGAAAGTCCCAAGGAAGATAAGAAACCTGAAGTTCCTAAGGAGGATACGAAGCCTGAGACTCCTAAGGAAGAGGAAAAAAAGCAAAGTCTTATGGACGGTGTTTATTTCGGAACTTCCAAGGAGGGGATCCACTTCCAAGAAAAAGGTCCAAATATCGTAAAAGTTCGGATTGAAAACGGAAAAATCGTCTCTGCAGAAAGCGTGGTTTTTACCGATGATACAGAGCCGGAATTTTTCGCGAACTACAGAGATCAGCTTCTGGAAAGAGTAAAGGGACTAGATTCGGTTGAAGAGGTAAAAAAATCTGTTACAGGAAAGAGCGGAAAATACTATGACGGATTGGCAGGGGCTACCAGAACTCTCCGTTCCCATACCTCCGCAGTGGAAAATGCCTTAAGCCAGGCGAAAAAGAAGGAAGGCAACAAGGAATATCCCTTTAGCTATATGGAGTTTGAAAGCCGTCCCAATCCCAGTCAAAGTGGTAAGAGCTTAGACCTTAGTGCAACTCGCTTAAAGCTTCATTTCCAAAATGGAGAAAGTAAAGTTGTTGGTCCGGAAGACTTTGCACAGTATGGTATCACAAGCAGTCCTGCTCAGGGCTCTCCTATTAAGGAAGGAACCAAGGAAATTCTGGTGCATTTCCTGCAAAAGGATATGGAGATTGACCTGGTAAGTGCCATTGTGCCAAGAGCAGAGATTCGAAAGAAATACCCCACAGAAATCCATGTACACTATACAGATGGAGACAGTTATACTCTCTCTTTGGATAAGGAAAACTTCCGTTACACCATTCCTGCCAAGGGAAAGATTGACCATATGCACCTAATGGACGGAAATAAGGAAGTGGCTAGATCTCAGTATGATGCCGCTGCCAACCAGTGGAGCTTCTCCTTAAAGGATGTTCCCCATGAGGGCTTCAGTTCCTGGGGCTATGAGCTTTATACCGTAAAGGTAGATACCAGTCAGGATACTTCCCCCATCGCTTCCTTTACGCTGGATACCCATTTGGCAAAGAAGGAATACCACGTGGGAGATGCTTTAAAGATTAATGACTTAATCGTAGAGGCGGTTACCGAGCAGGGAAACAATAAGATTTACCAGAACTGGGATTTGGCCAAGGCCGCAGGCTTTAGTGTCAGCCCTGAAAATAACACTACATTAAACACCGTGGGAGAAAATACCATTACTGTTCGCTACCAAAAGGGCGGCGTGGACTTATCTCAGACTTTTACCGTAAACGTAAAAGATCTGGCTAATCAGGTTCCTGCTAAAGTAGAGATTCGTACCAAGGCAGGAGAACTGGTAAAGCGCTACAGCTTTACCAAAGCTCAATGGGAAGAAAAACAGGGTATGCTTTCCTATGTGCAGGTTCCTGTTCCCAAGAAGTTTGAAACAGCATGGAACAACAAGGAATTTACCGCAAAAGCCTTCAATAAAGATGGCGACGAATTGAAGGTGGAAATCAACAGAAAAGGACTTCTTTTCCGTGTTCAGTTCCCGGACTACACCCATGACATCGCTTATCAAAATGCTATGTTAAGCCTTAGCTTTAAGTTCGAGGAAAATGCTCCGGAAGAAAAGGAAGAAAACGAGAAAGTAAATCCGGAAACACCAAATCCCGAAAAACCTAAGGAGGAGAATCAGCTGACCGATGGGATTTACTATGGAACCGCCAAGGAAGGCATCCATTTTCAGGAAAAGGGAGCGAATATCGTAAAGGTTCGGATTGAAAACGGAAAGATTGCTTCCGCAGAAAGCGTGGTTTTTACCGATGACACACAACCGGACTTTTTTGCCAAGTTCAGAGACCGGCTTCTGGAAAGAGTCAAGGGTCTGGACTCTGTTGACGAAGTGAAAAAATCCGTTAACAGTAAGAGCGGAAAGTATTATGACGGGTTGGCAGGAGCCACCAGAACTCTTCGTTCCCATACCTCAGCCCTGGAAAATGCCTTAAATCAGGCGAAGAAGCAAGAAGGTCGGGAGGCTTTCCCCTTTAGCTATATGGAATTTGCTAGCCGCCCTAACCCCAGTCAGAGCGGTAAGACTTTGGATTTAAGCGAAACTCGCCTAAAGCTACATTTTCCCAATGGAGAAACGAAAGTTGTAAGTCCCGAGGAATTTACGCAGTACGGTATCAGCACCAGCCCTGCACAGGGTTCTCCTATTAAGGAGGGAACCAAGGAGATTTTGGTACATTTTCTGCAAAAGGATATGGATATCGACTTGGTCAGCGCCATCGTACCGAGAGCGGAGATTCGCAAGAAATATCCTACAGAAATCCACGTACATTACGCAAATGGAGACAGCTCTACCATCACGCTGGATAAAGAGAACTTCCGGTATACCATTCCCGCTAAGGGAAAGATTGACCACATGCACTTAATGGATGGGGATAAGGAAGTAGCAAGATCCGTGTATGATGCTGCTGCCAACCAGTGGAGCTTCTCCTTAAAGAATGTTTCCCACGAAGGCTTCAGCTCCTGGGGCTATGAGCTTTATACCGTTAAGGTGGATACCAGCAAGGACAACTCTCCCATCGCTTCCTTTAAGCTGGATTCTCGTTTGGCAAAGAAGGAATACCATGTGGGAGATGCTCTAAAGATTGATGATTTAATCGTAGAAGCTGTAACCGAGCAGGGTAACAATAAACTGTATCAAAACTGGGAGCTGGCAAAGGCCGCAGGCTTTAGCTCCACTCCGGAAAATAACACAAGATTAAATACGGTGGGCGAAAATACTATTACCGTTCGCTTCCACAAGGGCGACCTGGATTTATCCCAAAGCTTTACCGTAAATGTTAAAGATCTGGCTAATCAGGTTCCCGCCAAGGTGGAGATTCGTACCAAGGCAGGAGAACTGGTAAAGCGCTATACCTTTACACAGGAAGAATGGGAACAGAGTAGCGGAGGAATTAAGCGTTTTAATCAGTCTGTTCCCAAGAAGTTCCAAGAAGCTTGGAACGCCAAGGAATTTATGGCAAAGGCCTATAATAAGGATGGTGAAGAGTTAACAGCAGTGAGTACTAGCCGGGGAATTATGTTCCGTGTAGAATTCCCGAACTACAGCTCCGGTAACTTTGTAGGAACAGGAACCTTCTCTTTAAACTTTAAGTTCGAGGAAAATGCGCCGGTTGAAAAGGAAGAAACTGAGAGTCCTAAACCCGAAACGCCAAAGCCGGACACTCCAAAACCTGATACAAAGCCGGATACTCCGAAAGAAGAGACACCGAAAAAGGACGAGAAAACTTCCTCTTCCACCATTGAGAAGCCAGAGGAAAACAATACTACAGATGAATCCCTGGAAGCAGTTGTCCCCAGACACGTAGAAGTTTATTGGCGCGGAGAAAAGATTGTAGATAAAGACTACAGCTTGGAAGAAGTGAAGAAACGCAAAGGACAACTTATCTTCAAAGGTGTAAAGGTTCCTGCAAAAATGAAAGGACAGAACAAAGAGGATAACTTTACCATAGTAATAAAAAACAGCAAAGGTGAAAATCTCCCCTTTGAACTTAAAGACTATAGCTCTAATAGTCATGCCAGAATTCACATCCAATTGAAAAAGGTAAATCCTGAATGGACTCCCATGCGGATAGACTATGTCTGGAGCTATGAAGAGGATCCGACGGAAACTAAACCTTCCACAGGAGATGAAATCTCAGCAGATGATCTTCTCCCCAGCCATGCAGAAGTTTTTTGGCATGGAGAAAAGCTTGTAGAAAAAGACATTTCCAAAGAACAGATTCAAGCTGAAAAAGGACGTTTAACATATAATGTGTCTATTCCGGGCAAAAAGAAGAGAAATTTTATCAGCGATTACAGCGTGGTTGTTAAAAACCAAAAGGGCAAGGAGCTTCCCCAGAATCATACCGTTTGGAATCCGGACAAATTCTCCAGCCTCATAGTAAATCTAAAGAATCCCCATCCTCAGTGGGGAAAAATGAATTTGACCTTCATTTGGAAATATGAGGAGGATACAGAAAATACCACTCCTGAAGACCCTAACAAGAAGGACGAAAGCAATCCGGTAGAGAAGCCTAAGGAAGACACAGACCCCAGCTATATCAAAACCTTCTATGGAGAAAGCGAAGTTGTCCCCTATATCTACACCGTAAAGGTGAAAGTAACCTGGGATAGCAAGGCAAAGAAGATTCTCAAGGTAGAAGATAATGATACTTTTTCCGGAAGCAATTCCGGCTTCTGGGACAATGTAAGAAGAAGTTCTATGCCTGCTTTAACGGGAAAGAACAGAAATACTGTAGATGATATAGATGCAGTTGCGGGATGCACTTTCAGTAGAAACGCTTTAGTTGAAGCTGTTCGAAAGGCTATTCCGGAGGAATAAATGTGATGAAAACACAGGAGGTAGAAGCTTTTCTTCTACCTCCATTTTTCTAAATAATTTCAAAATTTTTATGATCAAAATTCTGAAAATTCTATTGACAAAATATTCACTTTTAGGGTAATATAACGACGTTCCTTTCCTCTACGGAAGGAACTCCGAGGTGTGGCTCAGTTTGGTAGAGCACCTGGTTTGGGACCAGGGGGTCGCAAGTTCGAATCTTGTCACCTCGATTTTTTATTTGAAAATTAGTTTTATTAAAACCATTAAAGGGGCTTTTATAAAGCCTCTTTTTCTTTTTGTTTCTTCTTTATTTCCATTTGCACATTTCAATGTAGTATTTGCACAAAAAGCTATTTTACAGTATATTTCAACAAATAAAACCAAAAAAAAGGATATAATATAGCAAAATATTTCTATGGAAAATACTTTTTAGGGAGCGCAAAGAATATGAATCCATCAAAAATACAGCTTTCTTTTGAAGATATTTTATTAGAGTTTAATCAAGAAACCCTACGATACTCTATTGAAGCTGGAAAGACCAAATGGGAGACAAAGGCAGTTTTTTCTCCTTATATTGTTTTGCAGGAAAAGAAGGATCATTTGTCCAGCGGAGCAAAGCAAGGAAGCAAGATAGACAAGGCAAAGAAAGAGATAGAGGAAAATGAAAAAACAAAAGCCCTACTCTACTTTAAGGATGCTAAAAATAAGAGCCATGAGCTGATTCATACCGGTGTAGGGGAGGGGATTCGCAGCATTTACAAAGATTTTCTTCTGCCCTCTTCCTTTACAGATAAAAAAGAAGAGCTTCTCTCCTTCTCTTTTGAAACCTATGTCTGGATTGAGTACAGCACAAAGCAGGTATATTTTGAATGGATTCCCTTAACCGAGGCTCCTATAGATTGTATTGATAAGATCCTCTTTCCGGGACCTTTCTCTTTTCATAAAGAAAGTTCTTCCTGGTACAGCATTATCCCTAAGGAGCAGGGCATCCTGATTCCCAAT
>CALIEL010000243.1 GCA_938022235.1 Oribacterium parvum | reverse complement strand
GTGCCTTTCGGCGGTTACGGTCCGAAGACCAATGTCCTCTCCCTTCGGAAGAGATGCTCCGTAGCAAGTTTTTTTGTTTTATTCTTGTTACAGTATATATATCGGAGACAAAAATTAAATAATAAGTATTTCTCTTGAATTTTTTTCAAGTTTTTTTTAAGCCGTTTAAAGGCTCTTTAAACAACGAAAGATTGTATGCTTTGCGAAGTTAGTCTTAAGCATAAAAAATGCGAAAAAAGAAAGCTCTTATCGCATATCTTTTTTCGCATTCCAATTCTTAAGGAATATCCCTCGTATAGCCTGTGCTATCTCGTTTATTTCTCATCCTTTGGGAAGGACCAGGATTTCACACTGACTTCCTTGCCATCCACTTCGGCTGTTTCTATTTTTTCTCCGCTTTGGGGCTTCTCTGCTTCCACCGGCTCGGCATCCAAGCTTTGCTCTCCCCTACCCGGACTGTCCGTCTTATGAACTGCATTTAAAACCATGCCGAAATCCGGAAGCGTCTCGCCCTTCTTAGAAGGAGCCTCCGCATTTTGTACTTTTTCTTCCCGATAGGAATTTTCTTCCGTCTTCGGAAGCTTCGCCTCCAAAGGAGATGCTTCTTCCTCCGGAAGCATGGCGGAAAGCATAGCCAGTGCCAGTCTTTCCTGTTCTTCCGATAAACCGGCAGCACTCTTATTGCTCTCTGCATCCTCTGAATTAGCCTTTTCTTCTTTTTGGATAGCCTCCATTTTTGCAAAGGCCTCCTGCAGTAAAGCCTCCGTTGCAGGACTTAATATAGGCTCTGCCCTATTCCCTGTTCCGACTTCAGGGCGCTTTTCTTCCTTTGCAAGGCGAGGAGGAACTTTAAAGTCCCATAGACTTCCTTCTGTTTCCTGATTCTCATCCTGCTCTAAAGGAAGATCTTCTTCCTCCACCTCTTCCTGTAAAAAGGCGGTATCTTTATATAATGGAAGTTCTTCCTCTTCAGCCTCGCTCTCCCCAACACTGTTAGTTGTAGATAAGGCATCGGATTCGTTATTTCTTTTTCCTTTGTAGAAGACTTTCTTTCTGCCGTTCTTTCGTAAGGGATCATCCTGATAGCTCATGGCCTCAATGGAGCCTACTCCGCCGGTGCTCTGTCCCTTGGTCTCCGAAGACTTCTCGCCCTCGTTCTCTCCCTGCTGTTCCTCAATCTTATCCGGCAGCATCATAATACGAATAAGCTTAAAATCTCTCCTGAGCCAGTAAAGAGGCAGCAAGAATGGCGCATTCTCCAGACCGGGATAGAGACTCTTCATATAGGAGCTTTCCGGGAAAATCCAACGAAGCTGCTTCTTTATGCCATCAAAGCGATTCTTCCATTTTTCCTTCCACTTCCTCCACTTAGCAGCCCGCTCTTCTTTATTTTCCGCATCCTTAATGGCTTTACGAAGCTTGGCCGCCTCCGGAATACTGTCCGCTCCCACCATACCGTTGGAAAGAATACGACTTTCCATGTCATCAAAGAGACTGATGCTGTCCTTCGGATAGGGGAACAAAGAGTCCTTACGACTGCTGAACCACATATCCGCCATGTGTAATAAGGATTGGGACAATAAAGAAATATCCAACTCCTTGATTCTGGCATCCAGGAATTTCTTATTCATGTCCTTATGGAAAAGCTTATAGAACAGATAAAGATCCAAAAGCTCACGAATCTTTAAGTTATCCGTGCAGAAATGATAGCAAGCCTCCGCCATACGAAACATATAACTGCTTTCCAAAGACAGAACCTTCAGCACCGGGTACTTCTTATCCGGATAAGCTCTGTCCAGCAGAGACTTCATGTGTTTTTTGTAATTCTTAGTCAGGAAGGGCAAATGATGATAGATTTCCACCTGAAATCCTCCCGCCCTCTTCATGTGCTCTCCAAAGCCGGTATAGAACTGATCTGTCTCATAGCCCAAGTCAAAAAGATAGCCTCTAGCCATATAATACCGTTCTTCCGGAATATAAAGGCGAAGAGGGGAATTGGCCGCTGTTTCCGGCAAATGATAAAGTCGCCGTACTGCTGCACTTTCCAAAACCACCGCCGGAACCTTTACCGCCTGAAAAGCTGCCAGAATTTCCAACTCGGAAGACTCATAAATCTCACCGTAGCGAACTGCCTCCTGATACCGATGGAAAAATTTTTCACCGAACAAAGAGGGCACTCTGGCACCTGCGGAAAGCATCCCCAAGTAAATTCCCGAAGCAAGCTCATGGTAATCAGCAATACGATAAAGTCTGCCCCAGTTCATTCTTCGCATCACAGGGAAGGAATCATCCTGTCGTAAAGTACTCCCCAATAAATTAATTAAAAACTTACCCTCATATACACTACGATTCATCGCCGTCCTTGCAATCCTTTCTCATCCTTGAACAACCTGCTGATATATCAGTTTTTCTTATCTTTTATTTCCTTCGTTAGAAAATAAAGCTACACCACTTCTTCCTTTAGCTCCGCGGGAATCTGCTCCCACAAGAACTTCCGGGTTTGTAAGGCCTGGGCTGTGGTTCTGGCATCTCTTTCTTTAATGAATCCTACCGATTCGTCAATTTTTCCTCTCAATTCCAGAATTCTTCTTTCCAAAAAAGGATAGCCGCCACTGTGTTTTGGATCTTCCTGTAGAAGTCGTTGAAAAGTTCTTCTTAACTCTTCTTCCTCTTCCACCAAAAGATTCATTTCCACCCAGTTGTTTTCCAACTTATTTAAAGCCTCCTGTCGCAAATCCAATAATAAGTCCACACTTACATTATCCTGTCTTTGCATGGCTTCGGAAAGCTCATCAGTCTCTTTTTTTAATTCGCTGACGATATTATATCTTCTCTGAAATAGGCTAGCAAGCTTTTCCAGCTGCGGATTCTCTTTTCTCTCCATGATTCTTCCTTTCCGTGACACAGAAGAAAGGAGCTGCATAGGCAGCCCCTTTCTTATCCCACAACCTTCGCTTCTTTTGGGATATGAGTATCTCTGGCAATTTTACTTGCCCCCAGGAAGCCGTCACGCAAATCGGATAAAATATCAACCAGCTTGGGAAGCTCCTCCTGTCTTCTCTCTCTTCCGGCCTGCACCAGGCCTAAATCAAAGGTAACAAAGTCATACAACCTTGCCAAATCTCTACTGATAGGCTGCTCCATATCCAAGGTATTGTGCAAGTAACGAATAATCTTAGTGGTTTTCTTTAAGGCTTCTTCAAATTTCTCATAATTTTTATCTTCCAAAGCAAAAGTCGCTTTTTTTAAACACTTAATTGCCTCATCAAAGGTTAAAACCAACAACTCCCCCTGACTCATCTGCATAATACTCTGCTCTAAATACTTCTTTTGATAATCGTTCATACAATCTCCATTTCCAAAGGTTTTTATCCAGCGGAACAAATATTTTCAACTCCGAAGATTTCTTCTTATTGTCTTATAATATGTCGTCCGGTCTGTGGAAATGTATAAAGGTTTTTTAGAAAAAATAAAGGAATCGGGTGAATTTCCTACGTAGAATGCTTAGGCTTAAGACCTTGCTGCAAGCTTTGCCTGCTTTTTTGCTTCCAGATGAGAAACCACGATGGTACAAGCTGCATCTCCGGTAATATTTACAGTGGTTCTTCCCATATCAAAAATACGGTCTACGCCGGCCACCAAGGCAATACCATCCACCGGAAGACCTACAGAGGTAAGCACCATAGCCAACATAATCATACCGGCTCCGGGAACACCTGCGGTTCCTACGGAAGCAAGGGTTGCCGTCAAAATAATGGTCAGCATCTGCCCAAGAGTCAGATGAATACCGTAACAGGAAGCAATAAAGATTGCGCAAATTCCCTGATAAATCGCTGTTCCGTCCATGTTAATGGTCGCTCCCAAGGGAAGTACAAAGGCTGCAATCTCCTTTTTAGCCCCCAATTTCTCCGTACACTCCATATTAATAGGAAGAGTACCAACGGAGGAAGCGGAGGAAAAAGCAAACATAATCGCCGGAAGCATACCTTTAAAGAACTTTATCGGAGAAAGTCCTCCCATAATCTTTACTGTAAGAGAATATACGACTACGGCATGGGCAACATAGGCAATATAGGCTGCCAAAAGCACCATAGCCAAAGAGCCGAGAATCTTCGGTCCGTTTACCGCAATAACCGGACAAAGCAAACAGAATACACCAATCGGAGAGAGGCTTAATACCATTTCCATACACTTCATGAAAATAGCATCAAAATCATTGAAGGCACTGACTACTCTATGAGTTTTCTCTCCTACCAGAATAATAGCGAAGCCCAAAATCAGCGCCATCACAATAACCTGCAACATATTGGCTTCCACCATGGGCTGGACAAAGTTGGAGGGGAAGATATTGACAATGGTGTCCATTAAAGACAGACTTCCCTTAACCTCATAGCTTAAATCTGCAGTGGCTACCACCGGGAAAAGATTATGGAAAATGCTTCCGAAGAACAATCCGATACTTACCGCAAAAGCAGTGGTACATAAGTAAAACGCCACTGTTTTCAAGCCCACAGAGCCCACCTGCTTAATATCACTCATGGAAATAATACCGCACATAATGGAAAACAGTACCACCGGCACTACAATGAACTTTACCAAATTCAAGAAAATCGTTCCAAAAGGCTTAATATAATTCTCGGCAATGGAACTGTGTCCCTGTAATAACAAACCAACAATAATCGCCAAAACCAAAGCAATAAAAATCTGCATCGCTAAAGATAATTTTTTCTTTTCTTTCATTTTTTCTCCTTTCTACAACTCTATTTTTCACAAAGCTTAGATTTTACTGGATTATCCCGTATTTTGTAAAGGTGAACTTTGCACAAAAAAAGAGTTGCAAAAAATCAAAATAAAATTTCAGACCTATATTGCTTAGAAATTTTTTGATTTTTTACAACTCTTTTTTTTGTCTTCGCTTAGCGATTTACAATCCGCTTAAGTAAGAGGACTGGGTATTCATCTTACTGATTAACTTCTCCAACTGAGAGAACTGCTTGATATAACGATCCTGCTGATTGCTAAGCATGGTCTTAAACTTTTCAATGGCTTCGGAATTTTCCTTTAGCTTTCCGTAAATCACAGAAGAAGTGTTGGAAAGGGTAACCTTGTTGGATCCGGCTTCTTTAATCAACTCTCCGTAAGATCCGCCATTTCTGGAAGCATAACGGGTAGCATAGCGGGAAACCGTAGTTTCTACAATCTTTGCCAGACCTTTTGAACCGTTATGGCCTGTCATAACCTTAGCAACCTTTTCCGGTTCTGTTTCCATAGCTTTTTTGAACTTTGTTTCATCAAAGCTAAGCTTTCCACCGTCAAAGGAATCCGTAGTCATGGAAAGTCCCATCTTCTCCATATCCTGATAGTCCAAACCTGCAACCTTTAAGTCGGACATCATCTGGGTCATTACCGTTTGCAAAGAGTCACTGAAGTTTCTGATGGAGCTTTCTCCGTAAAGAATTCCTTCCTTCGCCTTCTTTTCCCAGTTTTCTATGGATTTTTCACTCATTTGGTTTTTCTGAGCTTCCGTCAAAGGATCATATCCGCTGGAACGCCTGGTCTTTGCATGGGTATTTACAGAGCTTACCAGGTCGTTGAACTTCTCCACAAACTTCTTCATGGTTGCAGCAGCCTTGTCCACATCCGCCTTGGAAGTAAAGCTTACCTCCTTGGAGCTGTCAAACTTGTAGGAGCCATCCGGCTTGGTTACCGCATTTCCGGAAGCATCCAACTCTACACCGAACTTTCCGCTGGCAGTGATTTTCACACCGTCAATGTTAAAGGTATTGCTGGAAGAAGTAATGGTTTCATTGATGCCGTTACCGTAGTCAAAAACCATTTCCGCATCGGTACCGTGGTTTACCTGTCCGCCACTGCTGGCAGTTGCGCCAAAGAGCTTATCCTCAATGTCATTGGCATTATTTGCATCTCCCAAAGTGATGCTTCTTCCGGAACCGGTTTCGCTGTGAATCAACACGAAACGTCCGGAACCTTCCATATAGCTGGCTTTTACACCTGCATCGGAATCGTTGATTTTCTTCAACATATCCTGTACGGTGCTGTCTGCAGTAATTCCCTTGATTTCCTTGCCGTTAATCTTGAACTTGGAAAGAGCCTCATCCAAGCCTGCTTTGTTTCCTACATAATCGGAAAGTCCCAACTTATCCAGATTATCCATGATAGAACTGCCGGTGGTAACCTTGTTGGAAGCATTCTTGCTAATCTGCAGGTTCGCTCTTACCTGAGCATCGGAAGAGCTTACGGAGACAGTATCCTTTCCGTTGGCACTGTTAAAAGTGATGCTTCCTGTAGAAGAATCCACTACAATCTTTCCTGTACCGAAGGCATTGTTAAGGTTTTGCTGAATAGCATCCTTTACCGCATCCAAACGACTCTGGTTGTCACCGGCACTTGTACCAGTGTGAGCCGCCTCAATGCTTTGCTTCTGGGCATCGGTCAAAAGAGAAATCTCCTGACTGCTTCCACCGTAGCTGACAGTGAGCTTTTGATCCTTTAAGTAATCCAGCATACCGCCCTGCTTAACGGAAGAAGAAGTAAACTTTCCTTCTGTCTGGGCACTGCTGTTAAAGGCTGCAAGCTTTACACCGTAGGCATCGGAACCGGTTACGGTAGGAGCAGTTCCCGCAGCAGGTGCCTTATAACCTA
>CALIEL010000242.1 GCA_938022235.1 Oribacterium parvum | reverse complement strand
TTCAATCAGGGTGGTGGTATCCTTTGCCGCATCGGCGGATTTTTGTGCCAGGTTTCCTACTTCATCCGCTACTACTGCAAAGCCCTTACCGTAGCTTCCTGCTCTTGCCGCCTCGATAGCCGCATTTAAAGCCAAAATGTTGGTTTGGAAGGCGATATCGTCGATGGTCTTGATAATCTTGGAAATTTCTCCGGACTTATCGGAAATTTCCTCCATAGCCTTCTGCATCTTCTGCATTTGCTGGTCAGCCTTCTCTACCTCGCCTTGGGTACTATGAGCTTCCGCGTTGGCAAGCTTGGTATTTTCCGCACTCTTTTCCACATGATCGGAAATCGCACGAATTCTCTCGGACAACTGCTCGATGCTTCCTGCCTGTTCAATGGAACCCTGGCTTAAGGACTGGGCACTGTTTGCCACATTTCCTGCAAACTCGGAAACTCTTTCAGAGGAAGTCTGAATATTTCCAATCAAATCGGTAAGCTTTCCGGACAAGGCATTTAAAGCCGCCTTGATGCAAGCAAATTCTCCGTTATACTCATGCTGTAAGGAAATGGAAAGTTCTCCCTCACTCATCTGATTCAATACCTGAGAAATTTCTCCGATGTAAAGCTTATAATTCTTTAGCTGTTCGCCCAAACTCTCTAAGGAATGAGCCAAAGCGCCAATCTCTGTCTGATCTTTTACGGTAATCTTTTCATCCAAAGCACCCTGAGACATCCTTTCCACAGACTTGGAAAGCTTCACAATGGGGTGGGCAATACGATTTCCTACCAAGACAGCCAAAACCAACATAAAGGCTGCAAAGAAGACAGAGAAAACTGTAAAGGTCAGTTTAAAGCTCTCCAAGCTTCCGTAAATTTCATGATAGCTTGGCACCGTCACGATCTTCCATCCGTTTTCCAGAGTGGTAAAGCCCATTAAAATGGAGGACTTTCCGCTTCCTTCATGGACAAAACCGTGGTCCTTATCCTGCATTTCCTTGAACGCATCGGCATACTTACCCTCTTCAATCTCCTGGAAATTCTCACCGTTTTGATACTGGGCATGGTAGAGGATTTTACCCTCCGCATTGATTAGAAAACTGCTGTCTCCCTCATACTTCTGATTTTTCTTTAACAAATCATCCAAATAGGCAAAGTCGAAGTCCACACCGGTTACACCGTAGTTGTCTCCATTTTTCAGATAGAAGGGAACCACATAGGAAATGATGGTCTTGGAAATGTTGGCATTAAAGTAAGGCTCCATCCAAGTGGCTTTTTTGTTGGCCAAGGGGGTGTAGAACCAGCCTACATGCTCCGTGTCGGTAGGCTCATAAGCCGCCAAATCTGTAGGGGTAACCGCCTCCAGCTTTCCGTCTCCGTCCGTATCGGTATAAAAGGTTCCGGAAGTACCGTAGGTTAATGCCGGATCGTAACGAACATAAGAAGCTACCAGGCCGGGAATATCCTTGGTGCCGTCCACCAAAAGATTATTCATATTGCCCTCAAAGGACTTAAAGTAATCCAAATCCTTTGCCTGAATTCTATCCTGGTCAGGAATATCTGTTACCGCCAATTCGATAACGCCTATTCTGGTTTCAATTTCAGATAAAATAGTATCCACAGCGCTTCCCATCTGCACCGCTGAGGATTCCATAGCCGCATCTCCCTCTCTTGTGCTCTTTTTTTCCATAAACTGCATGAACACAAAGCCCAGCAAAATAAAAACTACCAGTATCGGTAGTAAGATGGATAAGATAAGCGTATTCCGTAAAGATTTCATTTTCCCTCCTTGGTAAGTTTCTTTCTAATACTTCCATGCCACAAAAAGAAAGAACATTTATAATAATTCTATAAATGGTATCGGCGGAGGGGATTGTGGGTATAAGGGATTTTTAAGACAAAATAGTGTAAGTTTGAAAATGAGAAGGACTATATTGCCGAAAATTCCTTATTGTTTTGATTTTTTACAATCCCTTATTTTAAAACGAGGGCTTACGTAAGAAACACGTAAGCCCTCGTTTTATGGTAAAAATTACTTTCTGTTGAATGCGCCGAATCCGGGATAGCATGCTGCTGCACCAAGCTCCTCTTCGATACGAAGAAGCTGGTTGTACTTTGCCACTCTCTCGGAACGAGAAGGAGCACCGGTCTTGATCTGGCAGGTATTCAATGCTACTGCAAGGTCAGCGATGGTGGTATCCTCTGTCTCTCCGGAACGGTGAGAAGAAATAGCGGTGTATCCTGCCTTGTGAGCCATCTTGATAGCCTCTAAGGTCTCGGATACAGAACCGATCTGGTTTAACTTAATCAGGATGGAGTTTCCGCATCCCAACTTAATTCCCTTGGAAAGTCTCTCAGTATTGGTTACGAAAAGGTCATCACCAACGAGCTGAACCTTGTCTCCAAGCTCCTTGGTCATCTTCTCCCAACCTTCCCAGTCTTCCTCGTCCAGACCGTCTTCGATGGAGTAGATAGGATACTTCTCCACTAAAGACTTCCAGTGAGCAATCAGCTCATCAGAGGTGAAATCCTTACCGGACTTTGGCTGATGGTAGAAGCCCTTACCCTTTTCGCTCTTCCACTCGGAGGAAGCTGCATCCATAGCCAGAACGAAATCCTTACCGGGCTCGTAGCC
The DNA here is from genome assembly GCA_938022235.1 of Oribacterium parvum. Taxonomy (GTDB): domain Bacteria; phylum Bacillota; class Clostridia; order Lachnospirales; family Lachnospiraceae; genus Oribacterium; species Oribacterium parvum_A. The sequence goes on along the minus strand of CALIEL010000242.1, from coordinate 20,758 downwards.
AGCTGCCTTGATAGCCTTTAAGATGTGCTCAATGGTATCTTCATCGGAAGCTAAGTTTGGTGCGAAACCACCCTCATCTCCTACTGCAGTAGTATTTCCCTCATCCTTTAAGATCTTCTGTAAAGCATGGAATACCTCGGTACACCAACGAAGTCCCTCACGGAAGGAAGGAGCGCCTGCAGGCATAATCATGAACTCCTGTGTATCTACGGAGTTGGTAGCGTGTGCTCCACCGTTTAAAATGTTCATCATAGGAACAGGAAGACGGTTTCCGTTTGCTCCGCCTAAGAAACGGTAAAGAGGAATGTCTAAAGCGTTTGCTGCAGCCTTGCAGGTTGCGATAGAAACAGCAAGGATTGCGTTAGCGCCCAGCTTGGACTTGTCCTTGGTTCCGTCAGCCTCGATCATAGCCTGATCTACAGCATAGATATCCATAGGATCCATTCCCAGTAAAACGTCGTTGATGATGGTGTTGATGTTCTCAACTGCCTTAGCAACACCCTTTCCACCGAAACGAGACTTATCTCCGTCTCTTAACTCTAATGCTTCGAATTCTCCTGTGGATGCACCGGAAGGAGCAGTTCCTCTTCCGATAGTTCCGTCAGACAGCATAACCTCTGCCTCAACGGTTGGATTTCCTCTGGAGTCAATAATCTCTCTTCCAATGACCTTCTCAATCTCTAAGTAGCTCATCTTACCCTCTCTTTCTCTTGCAAGCCTATGGCTTTGCCAGAAACCAATTTTAAGATTCCTTTAAGAATCCATAGATTAAATCGCAATCCTTATACTAATAGATTGGGCATATCGTGTCAAGAAAGAACTACTGTTTCTCCCGATAATGCCCCCTAAAAAGCCTAAGTTTTTAAAAATAAAAAATCACTCTTTCTTCAGTAGAAAAAACGAACTATTTTCCGGGGAAAATCCCTCGAAGCACTCTGGGATTTCCGGAAAGATCCGGAAAAACTTCCACCGCTTCATATCCTTCTTTTTGGAAAATGTCTTTTACGCTCTCTCCTTGGTCGTAGCCGATTTCCAGGTAAAGCCTTGCTCCCGGAAGCAAAACCGCCTTTGCCTCCTTGGCAATCCGGCGATAAAAGACCAGTCCGTCCTCCCCCCCGTCCAATGCCATCTTAGGCTCATACTCCGAAACTTCCCGCTCCAAGCCTGGAATCACCCTGCTGACGATATAAGGAGGATTGGAGAGCAATAGGGAAAATTTCTTTCCCTGCACCTCCGTCAATAAGTCACTTTGCAAGAGCGTAACATTTTCCCCTAAATGCTTTTCCGCATTTTTTTTGGCCACCGCCAAAGCCTTTTCCGAAAGATCCACTAAAAGCAGTTCCTGATAGGGCAAATGCTTTGCCACAGAAATCCCGATGCAACCGCTGCCTGTGCATAGATCCAAAATATTTAAGGAAGAAGATCCTGCCTGCTTCGCCAAGTCTGCATAGTCTTCCAAGACCAGGTCCACCAAACACTCCGTATCCGCCCGGGGAATCAGTACATCTTCATTGACAAAAAAATCCAGTCCGTAGAAGCTTTGTCTTCCCAGAATTTGCGCCAAGGGAATCCGTCTTCTCCGCTTTTCAAAGTTTTCAAAAAAGGAATGAAGCTTTCCCAATATTTCCGTTTGTTCAATGCCGGCTGCTTCCACTTTTTCCCTGTCCGCCTTGCATAAGAGCTCCTGCTTTCTAAGAAGATAGCTTGCGGTATTCAGAGAAAAGCTTTCCTGTAAAAGGAGGCGGACTTCCAATGCCGCCTCCTCTTCTTCCACCCCTGCTTCCACAAGGAGCTTCTCCCCCGTTGTTTCTATTTTTTGCAAGCTTGCTTCCTTAAGCTTCGGAAAGCCCAGACCTTCCCAGGAAGCTATCCAATCTTCCATCACGCTTCCCCTTCCTTAGAAACCGCCTGCTCGGAAACTGCCTTCTCCGGAAAGGCCTTCTTCTGAAAGGCTCTCCAGTCAAAGACCCGCTCTACCGCCGCAATGGCCACTTCCACCTCGTCCCGCTCCGGCTCCTTGGTGGTTAAGCCCTGCATCCACATACCGGGAATAAAGAGCAAGTGGGTAAGAGGGTTGTCCACCATTCCCACCAGACGAAGCACCTCATAGCTGATACCCGCAATCACCGGAATCAAAAGAAGACGAGACAGTATCTTTAAATAGAGGCTGTCAAAATGCAAAAACATAAATAAGAAGATGGAAATCATCATCACATAGACAATAAAGCTGGTACCGCAACGCTTATGCTCCTTGGAGGAAGCCATCACATTGTCCACGGTCAAGTCCAGTCCATGCTCCACACAGTTAATGCATTTGTGCTCCGCCCCATGGTATTCAAAGGTCCTGCGAATATCCTTAGCCCGGGAAATCAGCTTGATATACAAAACAAAAATCAAAATACGAAGTAAGCCCTCCAAGAAGGCCAGAGCCGATTCAATAGGAAGAAATTTCTTCACAAAGCTTAGCAAAATGGTGGGCAAAGCCACAAAAATAAACAGAGCCATAGCAAAGGAAAAGAGCATCACTAAGGCGGAAAGCACCTGTTCCACCTTCTCTCCGAAAAGCTTGTCCAGAAACTGCTCCAACTTTCCCGGCTCGCTTCCCTCATCATCCTCATAGAAGCTGGCACTATGGCTAAGACACTTCATCCCCAGTGCCATAGAATCGTAAAAGGATAAAATTCCCCGTAAAAAAGGAAGGCGGAAGAAAGGGTATTTGTCCGTTAAAGACAGATACTCTCCCTGTATCACGTCAATACTGCCGTCCGGCTTCCTTACCGCAACGGAATAGTCCTCCTTATTCTTCATCATAATGCCTTCGATCACTGCCTGACCGCCGATACCGCTATATACCTGTTTTTCCAAAATTCTTCCTTTCCAAAGCTCTTACTATCCGGCTATACAAAAAGATTTCTATTCTTTCTTTTCTATTTTGAAGATGATCTCCAAACTCCAAGCATTTTCAAAACACACAGAAGTTTCAACGGGAAATAAACCAATTATCTTTCCGGAATAGGAAGAATTATACTAAAGTACCGGCCTTTGAACAATCGTTCCCAAGAAAGTATCACGCTTTTTTCATAAAGATTAACAAAAAAACAGGGCCGAGGCCCTGCTTTTTACTGCTGCTGCATTCCAAACTTCTTATTGAACTTATCGATTCTACCCTTAGCGGATGCCAGCTTCTGGTTTCCTGTGTAGAACGGATGACACTTGGAACAGATTTCCACGTGAATTTCCGGCTTTGTGGATCCTGTTACAAATGTGTTTCCACAGTTACAGGTTACGGTTGCCTGGTGATAAGTTGGATGAATACCTTCTCTCATTTTCTCCCTCTTTCTGCATGATTGCCAACCATGCGGTTCGTCTATCCCTCTTGGGGGATTCCTTGGTTTTCATAATGCATGTGCTATCTAAAATAATAGCACTTTGTCGGGGGTATACCCCTTAGCCGTACCAAGATAGCACAAAGTCTAAAGAAAGGCAAGTCTTTATTCCCAAAGGTCCCGATAGATTCTTGTTCACAATGTTCCGATAGAATGCCTCTATAAAATTTATTATTAGTAGAGGAATTGCTTAGAATCTTATAATTGCTTATTTTTTCTTTTTCTTGTAATATTTTAATAGTTTCATATTGGAGAATCGGCTAGGAAAATCCCCCTCCCCCGGCAGTGAAGGAGTAGAATTTTTTCATGAAAAATACAGAAAACAGCAAGTTGCTTTTACATCATTTTCTCCCGAACTGGGAGCGTTATCTTTTAATGTCCATTGTGCCTATTTATTTTATGCTCATCAGTCTTACCCAGCAAAACCCTATGAGCGTTTTTGAAGGTGTACGGGAAATCATTGTACAACCGGATATTTTGATTACGGACTATTTTGTGGTAGGCGGCGTGGGAGCAGCCTTTTTCAATGCGGGATGCCTCACCATTATTTCCCTGGGCTTACTCTGTATCGCCAAATCCAATTTTGACGGAAGCTGTATCATGGCCTCCTGTCTGATGTTCGGCTTTTCTCTTTTCGGAAAGAATCTTTTAAATATCTGGGCGATAATTCTGGGCTATGCCCTTTATGCCAAAATTCACCGGGTTCCCTTCCGAAAATATCTTCATATCGGGCTTTGCGGTACCACCCTTTCTCCGATTATCACCCAGATTCTGCTGATTCCCAATATTCCGGATGTCCTGCAGCTTCTTTTGGCGCTTGCTGTAGGACTTGTCATCGGTTATGTTTTGGTTCCCATTTCCCTCCACACCAAGCACGCTCACATGGGCTATTCCCTCTACAATGCCGGTTTCGCCTGCGGTATTATCGCCACCATCGTCATTTCCCTGATGAAATCCTTCGGGGTAAAAATCGAGTCCCGACTGGTTTGGGATACCACCCACAGACTCTTTGGCTTCTACAGTCTGCTTGCGCTCTTTCTCGTCTTGATGCTCCTTTCCCTTTTCTTTGGACGAAAGGAAACAATTCTTGGCTATCGGGATATCCTGAAGGAAAGCGGACAGGGAAATCCGGACTATTTAAAGAAATACGGAGACTATCCTACCATCTTCAATATGGGGGTAAACGGTCTTGCCATGACTTTAATTCTCTACATTTTAGGCGGAGACTTTAACGGCCCCACCATCGGTTCCATCTTCTGTCTGGTGGGCTTTAGTGCCACCGGAAAGCATCTTAGAAATATTTTACCGGTAATCTTCGGCGTAATTCTTGCAGGATTCTTGAAGGTTTGGTCCGTGCAGGATCCCAGCTCTACCCTCACCCTGATTCTTGTGACTACCTTGGCTCCCATTGCAGGAGAATTCGGCATTTTCTGGGGAATTGCAGCCGGTTTTCTTCATTCTTCCGTTGCCTTAAATGTTGGAATTCTTTATAATGGGACAAATCTTTATAACAACGGCTTTGCCGGAGGTGTGGTGGCTATTTTCCTTGTGCCCATTATCCTTGCCATCAAGGACAGACAGAAGCCTATGGCCATTTACGATGAAGAGGCGAAGAAGCTTGCCATTAAAGACAAGCTTTTTGACAAGCCGGAGGTAAAGCTTCCGAAAAACATCTTTTGGAAATAAGATAGCAAAGAGAAGGGAGATTTCTGCAGAAAACAGTTGAGAGAAAGTGAAAGGAATTCTGCGAAACATAGAATAAAGTAACTTTATGAATAACAATAGAGAAAAAGTCATTGTACAAACCAGTATTATCGGTATTCTGGCCAATCTGTTTTTGGCCGGTTTTAAAGCAGGAGTCGGACTTTTTTCCAACTCCATTTCCATTACTCTGGATGCAGTAAATAATCTAACGGATGCCCTGTCCTCAGTCATAACCATTGTAGGAACCCGCCTGGCCAACAGGGCACCGGACAGAGAGCATCCTTTGGGGCACGGACGAATTGAATATCTCACCGCCAGTGTCATCAGTCTTTTGGTGCTCTATGCCGGATTCACTTCTTTAATTGAATCGGGAAAGAAAATCCTCCATCCGGAGGAGCCCAGCTACAGTATGATTTCCTTAATAATCATTTTTGTAGCGGTTTTGGTCAAATTTTTCTTGAGCCGTTTTGTAAAAAGAAGAGGTGAAAATGTAAATTCCCAAAATCTTATTGCCAGTGGTGAGGATGCGGGAAATGATGCCATCCTGTCCTTATCCGTATTTTTATCCGCCCTCTTTTTCCGTTTTACCGGTATCTCCTTATAGGCCTATGTGGGGGTTGTGATTTCCTTCTTTATCTTAAAAGCCGGCTGGGAGCTTTTACAGGAAACCCTTTCCCAGATTCTTGGTGCAAGAGCGGATAGCAACTTGACTAAGGAGATTAAAGAAACCATCAATGCCATTCCCGGAGTTTTCGGAACCTATGATCTCTTCCTCCATAACTATGGGCCGGACACCTATCTGGCCTCCGCCCATATCGAGGTGGCGGATACCATGCACGCCGCAGAGCTGGATGCCTTAATGCGGAAGATTGAAAGGAAAATCTACAAAAACTTCCATGTGATTATGGCGGGAATCAGCATTTACTCCCGCAACACGGAAAATAAAGCCCTCCTGAAGCTCCAGCAGGAAATTCATGATCTGGTTTTATCCAAGGAGCATGTTTTACAGATGCATGGCTTTTATGTAGAAGAAGAGAAGAAGCGGATTCACATGGATATAGTGGTGGATTTCGAAGAAAAGGACAGGGATGGCCTTATTGCCGGCATCCAAAAAGAGCTGGAAGAGAAATTTCCCGGCTATCAGTTTCTGATTACCCGAGATTTGGATATTTCCGATTAAATGCTATACTGTAAAAGCAAAATTACAGGCTAATATGTGTAGGAGCTTGTAAGCCACCCGGCAGGTGCATAAGAGGGCTATCCCCCTCATTCTGACAGCTACATCAATTTTCCATAAGGAGCAAATATGATTATTACCAAAACCCCCTTTCGAATGTCCTTTTTCGGTGGCGGCACCGATATGGAAGAATATTTCAAGGAGCATGGCGGAGCGGTGCTTTCCACCACCTTTGACAAATACTGTTATGTAAATGTCCGGCATTTGCCTCCTTTTTTTGACTATAGCACCGAGCTTTCCTACTCCAAGACGGAAAGAGTCTCTTCCCTTGAGGAAATCCAGCACCCGGCTATCCGGGAGGCGATGAAAATGTTGGATATGCAGAAGATTCGTTTGAATTATGAGGCGGATCTTCCCGCCCGTTCCGGCCTTGGTACCAGCTCCTCCTTTGCGGTAGGCATGCTCCATGCCTTCCATGCCTTAAAGGGAAAGTATGTGGGAAAGAAAACTCTGGCGGATGAAGCCATTTATCTGGAAAGGGTACTCTGTAATGAATCCGGCGGCTGGCAGGACCAGATTGCCGCAGCCTTTGGGGGACTAAACCATATCGAGTTTTCTCAAAATGGCTATACCGTAAGCCCCATCCTAATTTTCCCGGATAGAAAGAAGGCCTTGGAAGAGAATCTGATGCTCTTCTTCACCGGCTTCACCCGCTTTTCCTCCGAAGTACAGAAGGAAAATAAAAAGTCCTCCCCCCAGGACAAGCTAAGTCTTTTGTCCGAGATGAAGGCCTTGCTGGTGGAGGCAGAGGATGTATTGCAGGATAAACACAAGGATTTAAACGACTTCGGTCGTCTTCTCCATAAGACCTGGGAATTAAAGCGAAAGACCGCAAAAACCATCAGTACCGACAGCATTGATGCCCTTTACGAACAGGGTCGCAAGGCCGGAGCTTTAGGCGGAAAGCTGCTTGGTGCCGGCGGTGGCGGCTTCCTCCTCTTCTATGTGGAGAAGGAAAAGCAGGGAAAGGTTTTAGAAGCCATGAAGAACCTGATTCATGTGCCCTTCTCCTTTGAAAATGACGGCACACAGGTACTCTATTACGCTCCGGAACGCTTAGAGGAGTAAAAGACATTTGCAAGGCTGACTTTTGATAAAAATAGAGGGATGGAATATATAGCCTAGTGTGATTTTATTTCATACAGTAACGGTCTAAAATGAGGGCAATCTGAGCCCGCCGGTACTTAGTGAAAGCGAACAACGTGAAGCTTGAACTTAGTGCCGTAAGGACAGACTTTTCATCAGAAAAGTCGTCCTGATGCAGACCAACTTCCGAAGGAAGTTGCTTTGCGAAGCAAAGTGAGCAGTGGTTAACATAAACCACTGCTCAGTCAAGGCGAAGTTAGCGGGAGCGTGCCCGAATTTTAGACCTGTACTGTATGAAATGCATTACCTATATTTCCATCCCTCTATTTTTTATCCCTCTATTTCTCCTCAAAGGCCTTGCAAATGTCTTCGATATACTCTAAGGAGCTCCGAAGCTTCTTATACTCCTCTGTGAAGGAGAGATTATTAATATCTGCTTCTGTATAAGGGGCTCTAAACATTTTGTGGCCGCTGTAAATGGCGATATAGAGCAAATCTCCTTTGATATAGATCGAAAGCTCCTGTCCCGCAAATTTCTCGGAAAATCTTCGGAGCATTTCCGGAGTCAGGAATCGTCTTGTTCCGAACTCATCTGTAGTATAAATATCAAAATGCTCATTATGCTGAATATCCTCCGTATCCAGCTTCATTTCCCCTTTTCCGCAGCCTGGATATCTGTACTGGACTTCATTTTTCAAAAGAAAGGCTCTATCCGTAGGGACAATGCGAACTTCTCCCTGAACCTTCACCGGACTCTTCATACAATACAGCTGTCCTGTAAAATCATACACCGTGGTGGAATGCTTTCCGCCTGTTGTATGATAGGACTCCAGATTTCCTATAAGAAGTCCTCTGTCATCATGAAAGAACAAAAAGGTATCTTGCAGATATTTTTGAGACTTTGGGGTGAACCTCACTACATCCTCCAGAGCAATTCCCTTCTTTTCCACCGTTAGGTCGGGATAGAAGTTCTGTAACAGCGGCTCCAGCACCTCCTTGGCATAAACATCCTGAAGGCTTTCCATATTACTGAAGAACTCCGGCATCTTATGGTATTTTAGATAATAAAACAAAAGACCGCTACCAATCAAAATAAAGCAAAGGATCATACTGTCCCGCCCGATAAGACGAGGCATAAGAATCAGAAAAAACGGAACAAGGTATTTTGCTGTAGACCACCTTTTAATTTCCAACATTTTCTTACGAAGTGCTTGGAGTTTGATTTGAAACTCCGCACTGTCCTCCATGTCCTCAATTTTCTTTAAATCCTCTTCCAAAGTTCCTAACATAAATGTCCTTTCTATTCTTTAAGGCTACTGCTAAACTATATCTTTGTTGTTAAAGTATTCCTCGAGCGCTTATCCTTTATTTCCTAAATATCTTTTCTTATTCTTCAAATCCCTCACAGATATCTTTAATATCCCCTAAAGAATCACGAAATCTTTCGCATTCCTCTTCATAGTTCATTTGCCAAAATTCCAGACTATTCAAAGAAACGCGAAACAGGGAATATCCGCTATTAACAGCAACATACAACTTGCTCCCCTTTAGATAAACCGAGATTTCCCTTTCGGAAAAATGCTCCGTAAACTTCCTAAGCCTTCCCGGCGTTAAGAAACGCCTGGCGCCCATCTCATCGTTAGTGTAAATATCGTATCTCTCATTATTTTGAATATCTTCCGTATCAATTTTCTTTTCCCCTCTTTCACAAGGAGGATAACGTCGTTGCACTTCTTTATTCATGAATTTGGATCGGCCCGTGGGCACAATACGGACTTCTCCTTCTATGGAAACAGGACTATTCATACAAAAAACCTGTCCTAAAAAATCACGAATATACGTTCTATTCTTTCCTGATTTTTGATGCCAGGCAGAACAATTTTGTATTCTAAGATCCTTTTCATCATGAAATTGTATTGCTGTATTTTGTGTATATTCTTCAGAAGAGGGAAGGAACTTCTTGACTTCCTCAAAAGGTATTTTTTCCTTCTCCTCAACAGTTACATCAGGATACCAATCCCTTAACATAGGTTCTATGAACTCTTCCATATAAACATCTTGAATCTTTTTTCGCTTCTCCCTAAAGAATCCGGGATTTGTCTTGTAAAAATAAAGGAAAATTAGGACCGGAAGAGCTATCATAAGGACGGCAGACGCGGTTCCTCCTCCGGGAAGCATTAATCCTGCAAAAGAGGATAGAGCCATTAATGGCTTCACAACAGCCCATTTCATCAAAGCCAGTACTTTCTTCCGCATGGTCTCATATTTCATTTGAAACTCTTGGCTATCCTCCATAGTTCTCCTCCCCAGCTTTCATTATTCTTCATGTATTGTTTAGTCACTTCCAAACTTCCCGGTACAGCTTCCTTACGATTAGAAAAGCAGGCAGAAAAATCCCTATATCTCGACTTTTCCGCCTGCCATACACACTTATCAGGGCTTTAAGCTATTTGCCCGTTCTGAGCAAATATTTTATTCTATTAATCAATATTGTAATCCAAATCCTCTAAACTTCTCTTCCCCTCTAAATCCTCATGCAGAAAATCCACCTTACCAAGTCCCTTAATTCCTGCCACCAGACTTGTGGGGAAGCTTACAACAGCCTGATTGAATACACGTACATTACTGTTTACAATCCGCTTTGCTGCTGCCAAATCTTCATTCTCACTGACAATCTCGGACTGCAGGTTTAAGAATTGCTTGGAAGACAAAAGCTCCGGATAATTCTCTCCTACCATACGAATCTGTGCCAATACATCATTTTGGTTGGCAATCGCACGGTTCGTATCCTGAATACTTCCTCCCTGACGCAAAGCTACCAGCTCGGTAAATACCTTCTCCTCATGCTTGGCATAGGCCTTAGCCACCTTTAACATTTCCGAAATAGTGTCAAACCGCTTCACCAAGGTAATATCCACAGTCTTCTTGGATTCTTCAATAATAACCATGTAACGATTCAGCATATTGCTCTGTCCGATAAACCAAACAAGAACAATTACGATAAGGATAACGGGTACTAAAACCATATGCAGTTCCTCCTTTTTTCCGGTCGCCCTGAGTTCTTTTCCTAAGGTCAGGGCTCTTACGTGCAAAGCTTCTTTGCCAAAGAATTCAAGCGGATTTCTTAAATCTCGGCAGAAAACAGTAAAAAATAGCTTCCTTGCTTATTATACTAAGAAACTTGAAAAATTCAAGAAATTTCTTTACTCTTGCACCTGCTTGGAAAAATTTGCAATAAAAGGAATCTTTCGAAGAGCGGTATAAAGAAGCATGGAAATCAACACACTCATCACCGCCTGAATGGTATTGGTCAGGATTCCCGCAGAGGCTACGCCAAAATCAAAGACGAAGCTTTCCGCTACAAAGTATCCTATAACGATAATCGCTCCACCGATAAGCGTCGCCAAAAGAGCGGAGGAAAAGCTCTTCTTTTTGCCGTAGACCGTGGCTACCAAAAAGCCTTCAATTCCTTTGACCAAAAAGGTAATAGGAACAAATACCGCATATCCCAAAAGCAAATCCGCTAAGGCTGGACCGATGGCACCTACCAGCGTTCCTTCTTTTCGTCCCAGCAGAAGAGCCGCCAGCATAATGACCGCATCTCCTACATTAAAATACCCCCGAATACCGGGCACGGGAATCTTGGTAAACATCGTAAGCAAAGTAGATAGCGCAATCAACACCGCCGTGATTGCAATTCCCAATGTAGTAAAACCGGATTTCGTATGCTTCTGTACTGATGTTGTAGACATGTGCAGCTCCTTTCAAGGAATAAATTGGTTTTTTCTAACACTAAGGACTATATCTCCAAATAACAGATTTGTAAATATGAATAATTTTTTATTTTAAAAATGATATTTTATTATCTATTTTGTCTTTAATCTTTTCTTCCTCTAAAATAAAAAAAAGAGGCTATAAAAATCAAAATAGTAAAGAATTTTCGGCAATATAGGTCTAAATGAGGGGTAGTCTGAGCCCGTCGGCACTTGCGAAAAACAAGAGAATCGCAGTTTTTCGCTTAGTATCCGAAAGGACAGACTTTTCATCAGAAAAGTCGTCCTGTTACAGACCAACTTCCGAAGGAATTTGCTTTGCGAAGCAAAGTGAGCAGTGGGTAACAAAACCACTGCTCAGTCAGGCGAGGCTAGCGAGAGCGTGCCCCAATTTCAGACCTATATTGTTTAGAAAATTATTTTGATATTTACAGTCTCAATTTGATTTTGCAGTCTCAGTTTTATTCTTCGGACTTTTCTTCGCTAGGAGCGTCCTTTCCTTTTTCGATACCGCAGATGGACAAAGCTTCATCCACATTTTCCACGGGACGAATCTCCAGCTTATCCTTTACCTCTTCCGGTACATCCCGAAGGTCATCTACATTTGCCTTGGGAATCAAGACAGTCTTTACCCCTGCACGCTCCGCAGCCATCAGCTTCTCCGGAAGTCCTCCGATAGGATTTACCTTTCCTTCCAAAGAAACTTCTCCTGTCATGGCAATCTGAGGGCAAACCGCCTGTCCTGTCACCAAGGAGGATAAGGCTACGGTGAGGGTTACACCTGCTGAGGGGCCATCCTTCGGGGTTGCTCCGTCAGGAACGTGGATATGCAAGTCATTTTCCTTAAAGAAGCTTGCCTTCTCCGGGAACATGGACTTCACCAAACTGATAGCAATCTGGGCAGATTCCTTCATCACATTACCCAACTGTCCGGTGATGGTGAGCTTACCCTCTCCCTTGGTAGCAAGGGTTTCGATAAATAGGATTTCTCCTCCCACCGCGGTCCAAGCAAGGCCTGTGACCACGCCGGCTCTTCCCTTTTCTTCCACAGCTCTATGGTGAAGAGGATTCATATCCAGATATTCCTGAAGATCCTCTTTCCCTACCGTAATCTTTTCGCCCTTTCCCCTTACCAAATGTACAGCGGCAATTCTGCAAAGGGTATCCAGGCGTTTTTTCAGACCTCTCACCCCGCCTTCTCTGGTGTAGTCGGAGATAATGCTTTCCAAAGCTTCATCACTAAGCTCCACATTTTCCGGCTGAAGGCCTACATTCTTCAAAGCCTTCTTCATCAGGTGCCGTTTACCGATTTCAAACTTTTCCCTGGGAGTATAGCCCTGATACTGAATCACCTCCATACGGTTTAGGAGAGGTGCGGGAATGCTGTCCGTGGTGTTTGCGGTGCAAATGAAGAGTACATCGGAAAGATCATAAGGTACATTCATATAGTGATCCGTAAAGGTATTGTTCTGCTCCGGATCCAAAACCTCCAACAATGCTGCTGCAGGGTCTCCGTTGTAGGAGGAGGAAAGCTTATCTACCTCATCCAATACCATTACCGGGTTGGAAACTCCCGCCTTATGGATACCGTCCATGATTCTTCCGGGCATAGCCCCCAGATAGGTTCTTCTGTGGCCTCGAATATCCGCCTCATCTCGCACACCACCCAGACTTACCCGGACATATTTTCTGCCAAGGGCCTTGGCAATGCTCTTTCCGATACTGGTTTTTCCTGTTCCGGGAGCACCTACAAAGAGAAGGATGGAACCGGACTGCTGTTTCTTTAAGTTCATGACAGCAATCTGCTGAATCATTCTTTCCTTAACCTTCTTTAAGCCGAAGTGGTCTTCGGAGAGAATCTTCTCCGCCTCGTCCAAGTCAATGCTCTTCTGCTCTTCCTTCTTCCAGGAAAGTCCTGTCACAAAGTCCATGTAGTCATAAAGCATACCTGCCTCTTGACCGTTGGTACCTTCATTTTTCAAACGATTTAAGATCTTAGAGGCTTCCTTCTTGGCAATCTCATTCATGCCGGATTCTTCAATCTTAAGCTCCATCTTTCTTAAATCGGAAACCTTCTCCGGGTGCATCTCATCCAGCTCTTTTTGCAAATAGTCGATTTGCTTTTGTAAAGCCTGCTCCTTATAGAGCTTCTGGTAGTCCTCCTGCTGCTGATTTCTGGCATCGGAGGTAACCTTGGTGACCTCTACATATTCGTAAAGAATCTGCTCCAGCATCTTGGTACGAACGGAAAGTCTGTCCTCCTTCAAAACCTGGTAGCGTTCTTCATTTTTCAAACTAAGCCAGGGGGAAAGAATGCAAGCTACCTCTTGGATAGAGCCGTACTGGTCTATCATGGTTTGCATAATGCTTCCCGCCCTAAAACTGTCCACCAGAGTCTTTAATTCCGCCTTGATTTCCTTTAGCTTTCTGTCGGAATCTTCCCGATCCAAATCCTCAATATCCCTTAATGGGGCAGTTTCCAACAGCAGGGGCTCCCCTTCTTTTTGAGTCAGCTCCAGAATTTTCACTCTCTGTCCTGTACGAACCACCACATAGCCGTCTCCGCTGATTTCCGTAACGCTTCCCTCTACCGCAACGGAGTGGAACTCTTCCTTCCTTAAATCCTTGGTATTAAAGCTGTCTTCCTTTAAAACAGCCAGTAATACATGGTCGTCCTGTCTGATTTCCTGTCCTGCAATATTTTTAAAGCTTTGTACCTGAAAATAAATGTAGGAATGGGGAAGAACCATCATATTATAAACCGGAATTACCCTCATCATTTTTCCTCCTCTATACTCTGTCATATTATTTTTCGTCTGCTCTATACTATTTTGCCCCTCTGTACTCTGCCCAGACGTGTTTTTTTCCGCTGTCGAATCTTCCGCTACAGCTTGAACCGTTACTGTATTCCCTCCGGCAGCATTTTGAGCCGTCATTCGTGCATCCGCCTCTTGTCCATGGAGCTTTTGTCCCTCTTGTCCTTCGGCAGCTTTCTCCGAAGAGCTTCCTAATGCAGCTTCCCGGCCTTCCATATTTTGCTCGCCGGATTTTTGGCCTGAAAAACTTTGTACTTCAGAGCTTTGACTTGGGGGGCTTTGTATTTCATTTCCCTGTTTAGAATTTTGCTTTTTTAGCACTTCCTGAGGAATATCCCGAGAAATGGCAGAAATCCGCCCCCTTTTCTTCTTTTTTAAAAGGGAACGGATTTGTTCCAAAATATCTTGCATACTCATATACATATCCCTTCTGAAACAAGGAAAAAGCTTCTTCTCTTCTTCCTCATTCCTTTACGCTTTTTCTCATTTGTTAGCAATCATCATTTTCGAGTGCTAAATCTTTTCAAAGAATAACACCCTCCTAAGAGGGTGTCAAGGTCTTTAGAAATTCTTTCGATTTAGACTGTTTTTTAGCTCTTTACGAGGCATAGTCGTAAGATAAATCCCTTACTTTCTTCCCACTACTTATTCGGAAGATAAATCCTTTCCTCTTCTCTTATAAAAATATAGGCTGATGCCAAAGAGGGAAAGGCTGAAGGACACGCCGAAGAAAAACATTCCGCTTTCATCTCCGGTGGCAACATTTCTGGCCGTACGATAAATCTTGGTACAAATCTTCGGAATCTCTTCAATAGGATTGAATATTTCCAGCTTCTTTACCCCTAAAACGCCGGGATCATGGCTCACTATGGGAGCGGGGGGCTTGCCGCTTTCCCCCGGAGGCGTACCCGGTCCGGGCGGGGTATTCGGATTCGGAGGAGTTGGCTCCGGCGGCACTGTCTCCGGGGGCGTTTCCGGCTCCGGAGGCTTCGGCTTGTCATAACGGTTGTGAAAGGCAATTTCCCCTCTTTTCATATCCTGCTTTAGAGGATCATTTCGATCCGTTACAATCAATACCGCAGTGAGATAGGCAGGTCTTGGATTTCCCGCACTATCCTTGTTTTGCAATTCCACTTTTACGGAAACTAGATACTCCCTATCGTCATAGGTCATATATTCCGTATCACCCTTTTTCTGGCGAATATCGTACTGATAGATTCCCTCCTCCGAAAAGGAAATGGGGGCAAAACGTTTCTCCTCCTTTGTTTTTCCTGCGCCTAAAGTGAGATGAATCTCTTTCTCATCCGGCACCAAATTAGAACCGGATATCACCGGTTCCAGCTCCACCGTAAATTCTTCCTCCGGGAATGAATCTCCCGCGGCATACAAGCTCACCGGAATCTCCACTTTTACCGGAGCAACGGCGGCATAGCTCTTCGGAACAAACAACGAATTCCCCAACAAAAGGCAGAGAAAAAAACCGATAAATTGTATTCTCTTTTTTCCCTTCATGCTTTCTTTCCTCTTTCCTTTCCTCCTACTTTACTGACTTACTTCATTAGTGACTTTCTTTCTTAGCGACTTTCTTTCTTAGTGACTTTCTTCCTAAGTGACTTTCTTCCTAAATTACTTTCTTCTTTACCGCTAAGCTTAGTCCTTCTTACTCTCTCTACGACCTGCCTTCCCCGGCAGTTCTTTTAACCCTTATCTTCACAATATTCTGATAAGTAATTATATTATCGGCGCACTTTACAATTTTATATAAGCTTTTTAATAATATTTTGTTTTTTCTCTTTCTCCGGAAGCTGCCCTCTCCCTTTGCTTTTTTAAGAATTTTATAGTTTCTTTATAATTATAGTCCTTTTGAATAATCAAGCCGTTCTATTATATTTTAAAATTGGACAAATATTTTTAATCTTGATAGTATTTTTTATGAAATTAATTTGTACGTTCAAAAATACTTATTTTTTGCTTTATAGAAACAATCAGGAGGAGCAGAATGGCAGAAATTTGCATCAAGAATTTATCCTTTCACTATGCGGATGATCAAAGAACCATTTTGGAAAATATCACCGCCCAATTTTCTCAGGGAGAATTCGTCTGCATTCTTGGACAGTCCGGTTGCGGAAAAAGCACCCTGCTTCGCCTCTTTGCCGGCTTGGAGTCTGCCAGTGCCGGAGAAATTCTGATTGGCGAGGAAAAAATACAGGGCACTTCCTTACAAAGAGCCGTGGTATTTCAGGATTATGGTCTTTTCCCCTGGTTAAGCATCGGAAAAAACATTCTGATTGCCCTGCAGCAATGTTTTCCTGGAGAAGATAAAAAAGTATTACAGAAAAAGGTAGAGGAACTTTTGCAAATGGTGGGCTTAAAACCCGAGCTTTATCATAAGCTTCCCAAGAGCCTTTCCGGCGGAATGAAGCAGCGTACCGCCATTGCTCAGGCCTTCGGCATGGACGCACCCATACTCTTGATGGATGAACCCTTTGGCGCACTGGACGCCATCACCAGAAGAAAACTGCAAAGACTGTTAATATCCCTTTGCAAGGAAAGAAAGGAACAAAAAACCGTACTCTTTGTCACCCATGACATTGATGAGGCTCTCCTCCTTGCAGACCGTATTTTCGTTTTAGGCCAGGCTCCCAGCCATATTATTCACTCCGTGGAAATTCCGAAGGACTTGCGAAATCGCTCGGATTTACTTTTTGAAAATGAGTTTTTTATTACCCAAAGAAACACCCTGCTTTCCTATTTAAATGAAGACATTGAAAAGGGAGAAGAAGAAGCCCTCTTGGGATAAGAAAGGATTCTCTGTCCGGAGAGTCGGATTGTCTATTCGAATAGGCAATAATTCTCTTAAGATAGGAACGGTAGGCTGATATACAAAGCTATGTAGGCATGAAAGGAGATTTATGAAAAGAATCAAAATGTTGGCAGCGGTACTTCCTTTATCTCTCGCTTTATTTGCTTGTCAGGGGCAGGGAAGCGGAGACAGCAAGAACTCCGGCACAGATACCGCCAAGGAGGGAAGCGCCAAGGCAGAGGATGGCTCGAAGGCTGAGGGCAAGGATAAGAAAGAAGTCATCAAGATTAACTGGGCAAGAGACAACAGTGGTAATGCCTTCCAGGAGCTGGCCATGGAAAAGGGATGGTTTAAAGACGAGGGTATCGAAATCACCCAGAAGCCCTTTGATGCCAGCAATGATGCTACCACCGCTCTTCTTTCCGGAAATATCGACATTTTCTCCAACTACGGTACCAACGGACCCTTACAGACCCTGGCTGCCGGAGAAGACCTGCAGATTGTAGGGGGCTACATGGCAACCGGATGTATGCCCATTATCACCAGAACCGACAACAACGACTGGACCGGTGTGGAAAGTCTGGTCGGAAAAACCGTTGCTGCAGATGCTTCCGATTACACCATCGGCGGCGCGCTTCTGGAAAAGGGCTATGATCCGAAAACCGATGTGAAGTGGGTACATTATCCCAACTACTCCGACATGACCGCCGCAGTCATCAAGGGAGAGGTGGACTATGCCGTTGTGGTGACCAGCCGTAATTACGAGGTTCAGCAGCAGCCGAATCTGAAGGTGGTAAGCTACAAGTCTGATCTGATGCCCTGGTACTCCTGCTGCCGTATGGTGGTAACCAGCAAGTATTTTGAAGAAAATAAAGATGTAGTAAAGAAGATTATCAAGGTGCTCCTTCGTGCCCAGGCTTACTATGAGAAGAGTCCGGAGAACAAGGCAGAGGTAAAGAAGATTGTTGCCAAGAGAATGAATGTAACGGAGGATTACCTGGATTCCTATATGGACAATGAGCATTTCCGCATTTCCGTAGATCCTCTGAAGCACGAGGTGGAGAGGGCTTGGAATATTCTGGGGGAAACCGGCTTTTTAAGTGAAGGCTGGGATAAAATCAAGGTAGATGATCATATTCAAAACGACCTTTATTATGAAGCCTTAGAAGAAGCCAAGGAAGCTTACGGCAGCGAGAATCCGGAGTTCTATGAGAAGATGGAAAAGTTCTATCAGGAACATAACGCTTAATCTTCTATGAAAGAATGACCGTTAAGGATAATAGAATCTTTGTTTTAAACTCTTGAGAAAATGCGAGTAAGTGCAAAACGAATATATCCAAAGGGAATAAAGGAGAACAGATGATGAAGGTCATACAGGCTTTTTTTAGAAAATATCGCATTACCATTTTGGTGTATATCGGCATTATTGCTTTGTATGCCTTTGTGGCAAACAACCGCTTGATTAACGCCTTTCTCTTCCCCACCACAACAGCCATTTGCAAGGCCTTTCTCGGGGATTTGAATGTTATGCGTTTAAACCTGATTGCTTCCCTTTCCATCTTGACCCCGGCCATCCTGATTTCCTTAATCCTGGCTCTGATTATCGGTATTATCATGGGAAGCAACAGGGGACTCCGGGAGGCTCTACATCCGGTGCTTTATACCATTAGCGTTGTTCCCTCCATCCTGCTTTCTCCCTTTGCCCTCTTACTGGCACCAAGCTTTCGTATGGCTTCTCTCTTTCTGATTGTCTACGAAAGTATTTGGTCCACGGTTTTCGGAACCATCACCGGAATTATGACCATTGATAAGCGTTATCTGGATAAGGCTGATGTATTAAAGCTTAGAGGCTTAAAGCGTTATCTTTATGTAATTCTCCCGGCGGCCAGTCCTTCCATTATTTCCGGCTTCATCAACTCTCTCTCCGGCACCTTCGTTATGCTGGTTTATGCGGAGATGTATGGTGCTGAATACGGAATGGGCTATTATGTGCGACAAAATGCTGCACTTGGGCTCTATGACAGAACCTGGGCAGGCTTCATTTTCATGATTATCATTCTGGTCATCGTGATGCAGTGCTTTGAGAAGCTTCGAAACAGGATTCTGCATTGGACGATGTAAGTAATAAGGGATATAAGAAAAGAGAGATAAGAAAAGAGTAATACATAACATACAAAAACAGCATAGGTCAAAATTTCAGGCACGGTCCCGCTAAGTTCGCCCAGCGGGTAGCGGTACTAAATTCAAGCTTCACTTCGCTCGCTTTCATTAAGTATCGGTGGCTCAGATTGCCTTCATTTTAGCCCTATGCTGTTTTTGCCTTTCATCGATACTTGTTCTATTTTTCTTTTATTAAAACTCTTTTCAATAAATCTCTTAATATATCTAAAATTGCAATAAGATTTGAGTGATAAACATGGTAAACTATTGAAAATACATAAAAAGGAGGGCTTATCTATTTATCCATCAAAGAAAATCATTGTAGTCAGTCACTGTGTTTTGAATCAAAATGCTGTAGTGCATGGTCTGGAACGGGCTCGAGGTGCTTTTCCCTTGGTAAAAGAAATCCTGGAGAGAGGAATAGGCATAATTCAGCTCCCCTGCCCGGAGCTTTTGTATTTGGGAAGCAATCGTCCTTCAATGAATAAGGCTGAGTATGAGAAGACGGAAGGCTATGCCGAACATTGTCGGAGAATTTTAGAGCCTGTTTTTTGGCAGTTGGAGGAGTATCAGAAAAATGGCTATAGTTATATTGGAGTTTTAGGAATTCAGGAAAGCCCCAGCTGTTCTCTTTCCTCTCCCCCAGGAGTTCTAATGGAAAAATACATGGAAGCAATGGAAAGAAGAAATTGGACACAGGCCTGTTTCGAAGTGCCGGTATTTTATGACGAAGAGGAGAAGGACGGAAAATGGGAAGAACTTAGAGCCTACTTTATTTCCTTTTTAGAGGAAAAGCAGGAAACTATGGATAAAACGCAGAGAAACGGCAATAAAAAGAAGAGCAAGAAATAGTAACGAAATGAAACTGTACAAAAATCCATGTAGTAAGAACAGGGATAGCAGGTATAAGAGAAAGCAGAAATAAGTAATGGAGATAAGATAAAAAAAGCAGAATAGAAGGAAAATGAAGGAGAGAATAATGAATAAGCTAAATAAAAATACGAAGATTTTGTTGATTTGTGCACTTGCAGTGGTGGTAAATGTGGTTTTTGGAGATTTTGTCAGCATGCTAAAGATACCCCTTCTTTTTATGGATACCATCGGCACCATTTTCATTGCGGCATGCTACGGTATGGGCTATGGCGTTCTTACCGGTGTGGCCACCAACCTTTTGATGGGCTTTACAGCCAGCCCCAGCGCAATCCCCTTTGCCTTGGTTAATGTAGTGGTTGCAGTCGTGGTAGCCCTGATCAGTAAAGCCGGAAAGAAGGGCTTCAGCCTTCCCAAGGCAATCCTTGCAGGACTGCTTTTAGCCATTTTATGCCCAATGGTTGGAGCTCCCATTCGTATCTTCCTCTTCGGAGGACTGACCGGATCCGGAACAGACTTGGTGATTATGGCCTTAAAGCAATCCGGTCAAGAGCTCTTTACCTCCGTTTACCTTGGAGCAGTCAGTGGAAACTTAGTAGATAAGTTGCTGTCCTGCGTACTGGTGTCCCTCCTCTTACAAAGAAAAGCTATGAAACGAAGCCTGTCCTTGGCCTAAAAAAAGAGGTATGAAAATAGTATAATCACCGCCATGCAAAAACAGCATAGGTCTAAAATGAGGGTAATCTGAGCCCGCCGGTACTTAGTGAAAGCGAACGAAGTGAAGCTTGAACTTAGTACCGTAAGGACAGACTTTTCATCAGAAAAGTCGTCCTGATGCAGACCAACTTCCGAAGGAAGTTGCTTTGCGATCGAGTAGGAGGCGGCGACTAACCGCCGTCCTCTCACAGCACTGTACGTACGGT
>CALIEL010000241.1 GCA_938022235.1 Oribacterium parvum | reverse complement strand
ACCTGCCACCTGGCCTGCATTTCCGGAAGGAATACTACGGCTGACACCGGCTACCTGCTGATCAGACACCGCTGCAGATAGTCCCTTCCCGCTGATATAAACAGGCTCTCCTCCTGCACCGTTTAACCAACGACCATTGGCATCCACATAGTAGCCATCCTTGGTTCTTCCCCCGGTGAACAGAACACCGTAATCCGCCTGATCCGCCTCTTCAAAATAATAGCAATAGCCGTCAATCCACTGCCAGCCCGTTACAACATGCCCGAAGCTTGCATTATTTTCCGTACTGAGAAAATAAGTCTTTCCCTGAAGGTTCAGCCAGCCCGTTTCCATCAAATCCTCTACAGGACTTTGATAATACCAGTCATTCTTATACACCAGCCATCCCTTTTCCGCTGCACCGTACTCTCTGACAAATTGCCATTTCTCGCCCTGCTTCCGCCAGGTTCCCGGAGTATCCACTCTGTCGGTCTTGGCAAAAGCAGCCATGGGTGTTGCCATGCTTAGTAAAGCTGTTCCTAAGACAAGCATCTTCCCGATTCTTCCCATCTTGTTTTTGTCCGGCTTCTTCATAATCATTCTCCTTTCAAAAAAATAGAGCTTTTTCCAGTTCACATACTACTGTAGTTTCGTTTTCTTGAAAAGGAATTTTTCTTAAGTTTATAGAATTTTTGCAAAAAATTAGAGTTTTTCGTATAGTTTCTATTCGAAAGTAAAATAGCCTAAACTTTCCCCGTGCCTCAAGCAAGGATTAAAAATAGGAATCGCCCAATTAGGCATTTTAACTAAGGAAAAGAAATGCTATACTAAATGCCCGAAACGGCTAAAGCACGTTCAGCATTTTCATGGAAAGCCGTATTCGCTATCGATTTCACAAAACAATTCTGTTGTATAGATAACTCCGGTGCATAGAAGAATCATCTATTTCTTCCGCATATAGGGATTAAAAAAGGGGATGAAAATGAGAGAAAAAGTAATGGAGGGCGTTCGTGCCCATATTCAGGAATTATCCGGCTTTGACAAAATAGAGCTTTTAGAAATTGAACCGGGACACTGCCTCTACAGCATTGAAGCTACGGAGAAAATGTTGAATCATTATGGCGCTGTTCATGGCGGTGCCCTTTACACCCTCTGTGATATTGCCTCCGGCATGGCCGCCTATGCTTACGGGGTGAAAAATGTCACCCTCTCCGGCAACATCAATTACGTCCGCCCGGCGGGAACTACGAAGCTCTTTGTGGAATGTAACGCTCTTCACAAAGGCAAAACCACGGTAGTGCAGGACGTAACGGTGAAAGACGAGGAGGATAAGCTCTTCTGTACCGCCCGAATGACTATGTATATTATTGGAGAGGTGGAAGAATAAAAAAGTGCGGAAAATTCACTGATTATTGTGATTTTCCGCACTTCTTCTTTGGCTTCCTGCCAACAAAAAATTATTCTTAAGTCCTGCTGCCATTTTCCTGCAAACGAAGTCCACTCATCCATGCAAAGAATCTTCCGCCACTACAAAAAATCAAAGCCAGCATAAACCAGAAAAGACTTAGTGAAATCATGCTGCCTGCTGTGCCGCCCCTTGCAAGAGCATTGCCCAGCTCTCCAAGTAGCTTTCCGGTAAAGGCAAAGTTGGAAGAAATCGGATTGGAAGCCTGTAAGACTACCTCATGATTCCTAAGATGAAAGCGCAAGGCCATAAAGAAGAAAGTATATCCTCCAAAGCCTCCCAGAAAAATCCAGGCAAAAATTCGTCCAAAATAGAGGAAAAGAAAGGATTCCTTAGGCTTACGGCTTTCATAGAAAAGACCTCGTATTTTCTTTGTATTTTCTATTCCCTTCCAAAAACCGATAAGCCCAAAAAAGAAAAGACCGAGAGCCATTAAGGAATATTCAAAAAACAGAACCATGAGAGCCCCCTTCCTACTGTTCAGAAAGATCATAAGGCAAAATCGGAAGCGCACAGGTCAGTCCAAAGGCAAGACACTGCATGGCACCATGGATTACCTGGGTAGACTCCTCCACACCGGTTTTACACCAAAGGGCAAAATGCTCACAATTTTTGAAGATCAGGTTATACTCTTCCTCTCCCACCCTTTCTCTCGCTCTTCTCACCGTTTCTTCCGGAGAAAAAATCCGGTACTCCTTGGTATTGGCAAAGGGAAGGCTATCTCCGGAATATAGTTTCTCGGAACGGTATATCTTTATCGGCAGCTTTCCCTGAAAATGCAGATAAAAATACTCGCCTCCATCCTTTATAAACTCCGAAAAATCCGCCTCATGAATACAAATCGGCCCTAAGAAGTCACTGCCTTCTCCGGCATAGTGAATCACCTTTCCATTTCCAATATAGATGCCATAATGCTCATAGCCCGGTCTATGCACACCTATCACATCTCCTGCTTCCAGAAAATGTCCCTTAGCAAGCCTTTCCAGCCTTGCTTCCATAGCCTCCTTACTGCCAATCGCTTTCTGCACAGAAGCGCTGTCCACAATTCTGTATCGATTGGACAAACGGTCTTTCTGCAAGGAAAAGCCTTGAAGCTCTTTAACATTTTCCCAGTCTCCCTTTTCGCTAATGATTCTTGGGAGCTGACCTATTCCATCCCCTATCTGCTCCCCTATATCCTTTAATTCCCGGTCCAAATCCTCTAGGGACTCTTCTATCCCTTCTGAAAACTCTTCCTTGGCTCTATCCATGTCCTCCAAAAAGTTTCCGGAAATTGTCTCCAGCTCATCCTCCCAATTCTCTTCCATATAGGATAATCCCTCTCCTATCGTATCTCCAAAATCCGATAGATTCTCGCAAAACTCCTCCATGGAAGATTGCAGCCCATCCAAAAGCTCCTCTACAGGATTCAGGCAATCTTCCAAATCTCCAAACAATAGCTTTTCCATACTCATTCTCCTTATAAACATTCTCCTTGCAAAACTTCTTTCAATATCGGTCCGGAAGTACCACCTATCCCTGATAGACAGTTCCTTCCGAACCTAAAAGCGAGGTATAAATCTACTCTTCCCGTGGAAGATAAGATGATTTTAGCTTTTGAGGAGGACAAATACTGTCATTCTATATTTTCTTTATGAGATTTTTTATCGGAAGTAAAGGGGAAAAAAGAGCTTAGCCGGATTTAATGGGGCTCAAAGGAGAATGCTTTTAAACAAACAGGATTTTGCAAAAAAAAAGAACCATCACCCAATGTTTAAAAATCACTAAAACAATTGGATGATGGCTCAATCTTTACTTTTTCTTTCCTCCAAACAGAGAATTCTCCCCTTTCTCAAAGGGATTCTGAATTTTCAGGGAAATATCTGCCTTTCCTCCCAGAACGGGATGACCGCAATGAGGGCAATTAAACTTTCCCACATCGGGGTTAAAGCTGTATTTCTTATGACAATGAGGGCAAATCCTCCAATCCGGTAATAGAGACATATTCATTCCTCCTTTGATGAAATCTAATTTTTTAATGCGAACTAAAGCTATTCCTGATAGAGCTTTAGCATCTCTTTAATACTTTCTTTCATTTCCAAGCGAAGGCTTTCCGGGCTTAGCAGCTCTACCTTCTTCCCCTGACTTAAGAGCCACATCAAAATTCCCTTTCCGTAAACCTCTGTCTTGATAATGAAATAGTCTGCTCCTTGCTCTATAATGGTTGCAGTAGGTAATCGATCCGTGATAGGCTCCGGATTTTCTCCGTAAAATTTAATGAGCACTCGTTGCAAATCTCCACCATACATAAACTGTACTCTTTTACGGAATTCTCCCTCTTCAAAACGCTCACTGCCCCGTTCAATAAAGCTTTCTTTACATTTCTTATAATTTTCAATCCTGTCCAGACGGAAAATAGCAGGGAAATCATACTTTCGCCGATAACGCCCCTCTTCGTTTTTTTCCATGATAAAGGCATTTAAGTAGAAATAATATTCTGAAAATAAGATGGATACCGGCGCTACTACTCTTTTAATTTTATCCCTCTTGCCACTTCCCTTGCAGTAGTCAATGTTCAGCAATTTCTTTTCATGAATAGCTAAACCGATTTCCCACAGCTTATCCTGAAGGCTTTCCTTCTGTATCCCCACATAATGAAAACGCTCATTGCCAATCAGTTCTTGAACAAGCTTCATACTTTCAGCAGGAACGCAGGAATCCACCATCTTCTGTAAAATCTCATTTACTTCCTCCACCGGAAATGCACGAGATTCTAAAATAATCTTAGACACTGCAAGAATTTGGCTGTTGCTCATCTTGGAGGACTTATTTTTCTCCATTCTGAAGCATTTTTCCGCCTTGCTATAGAGAATCTTGCATTCCTCTTCCTTACCGTCCGTCAGCACTTCCGATAGGAAAATGCGGATTTCATCAATATACCTTTGGATAGAGCGTTCGTCCACATGGTACTTCCGGGCCAGCACAGCCTTATTCACCGGATGCCCCTTTGTAAATTCATCGTATAACTCTAGAATACGCAAGGTTTTGGAGGTTTTATCGCCGGGATAATCATAATCATCTTGGGAGGCAGTTTTATGGGGTAAGGTTTTTTCAGTTGTTGAGGGTTTTGGGTTCATGAGGGTCACCAGGGGCTTTCAAATTATCTTATTGTAATAACTTTGCTATAGTCTCTTACTTTATCTGTTCCATAACGCTATTGAGCAACAATAGTTTTAGCGAAGATTCCATCATTTCCAATTTACTTTCTAATTCTTTTGTATATTGCTCTACTTTTCCATGATTTACAGTCTGCGCTTCAGAAACTATATCTTTTAGCTCTTCTTTCGTTTCATCTAGTCTTCTAGTGAACATAGAAGAAACTTCTCTTTGTTCTTGAAGGGTATCATTCTTCACAACGTGAATTTCATTCATTATTAATTGTAGTTTCGAGGATACTTCTGCTAGTTCTGTTCTCGATAAAGAATTTAAATCTTCATCCACTCCATTTAGCAATTCCTTGATTCTATCTATGTCAGATTTAATATTACTATGAAACTCATTTGTAGATTTCTTGCTTTGCGTGCTTTCCTCTATAAGACTAGTACGGATAATATTGCTGGATTGTGTTACTTCCTCCATTAACTTAGCAGTACTTTCACTATGTTCCTTTAAAATATCAGTTTTCATGAGTTTATCTCATCATTTGAACTTTGCAAACTTGACTGTAAAGTCACCAAAACTTTTTCATTCGAAGTATTCACTTCGTCACGAATGTTCTTTAAATCCTTTAGCATACAACTTAATTCTGTTGACATGCCATCCTCTACTTCCTTGATAGCTTGAGATAAAACTGTACTGTTTTTCTCTACTTGCTCTTCTATTACTTCTAAACGGTTGTCCAGCTTATGAAGATTTAACATAATTTCATCAATTTTATGAGTATTCTGTTCAAGCTGCTCTTGGATAAGATCCACTTTACCATCTATAGCTGTCAACTTCTTTCTATTAAAGAAAAACACTGATTATCCTCCTAACTGGTCTAAAAGTATTTCTGATAACTCATATTGATACATATATTTTATTTGAGTCTCCGCCATCTTAGACTCGTCTTGCTCTTTAATCTTTAATATTTCAGTATATGCCTTTTGTGCTTCTTCCATACTTCTATTCACCTCATTAAGCCTAATTTCAATCTCTGTTCTAATTATCTTCTCTTGCTTTTTAACTGTAGACTCTATTTTCCGGCTTAGCTTCTCTGTCACTTGACGCTCTAATTTTTTACAAAAATCGTCAAAACTCTTATTTCTTTTTTTGTCGTTTCGTTCTTTTAAGATGACAGATAATTCTGAATCCGTAAGAACCAATTTTCCATCCACTTCATTTCCAATAAAACCTACCACATCATTCTTTAAATACTCATATTGTCGTTTAATATTTTCAATATTGATATTTAATGTTTTACCGCCAAATTCCTGATGATTAACATTTTCCAGACCTTTTATCAGCTGTTCTAAGGACTGATTAATATATTTAAGAATTTTTTCTTCTTGCTTCTCAGAACGCTTTCTAACCTTCTCCTTCATTTCTGCTAATTCATCAGCAATCTTTTTAGTATGCGACTCATTTTCAGATGGCCCGGGATGATAGCCTGAACTTCCTCCAAAAAGGTCACCAAAAACACCTCCAATAAAATCTCCAGCTGCGCTTACTCCGTCAAGAACTCCTTCAGCGACATTACAGATAAAATCTCCAACAAACCCCATAATAGCTACTTATATCCTCCTTAATTTAGCTTGCATTCTTAATTCTTTCTTATGCTCCTGCGCAAAAATTCCTGAAACATGTTGATTTTGAGGAATATTTTTTGTCACAAGTGATTTTGCATATATAACAGCATTTTCCCCAATACAAACATGATTTGCAATTACAACATGCCCATATATTATGACATTATTTTGAATTTTCGCATTAGAAGCTATTCCGGTCTGAGAAACCACTTTACAATCACATCCTATTTCTACATCGTGACCAATATCAATTAAATTTCCTATTTTGCTTCGAACCCCAATAATTGTATCTGAAAATGTTCCCCTCTGAATAATCGTATTATTCCCTATCGAAACTCCATCCTTAATAATAACTCTTCCTAATCCTTCAAACTCTTGCAAACCTTGATCATAGTAATGGTAAAAACTATCCGCTCCAATAATAGTTCCACTCCCCACTTTGATATTATTGCCTAAAATAGTACCTGCTCCAATATAAGCATTTGACGAAATATAACAGTCATTCCCTATAACAGTGTTCGCTTCTATACATACATTGGGACCTATAACTGTCCCCTTGCCAATCTTAACATTTCCAGCAGCAAAAAAATGTCCCTGTCGTTTATATTGCTTTTGTTCTTTATATGGATTTTTTTCTTTTAATAACTTCCCAAGTTTTACAGATGCTAAATCAATAGAATCACAGGTAAACAATATCGTTTTATTTGTATTTACTACGGTAGGAGATAGCAGAACGCATTTAGCCTTTGTTTGCTTAATACAGCTTAAATCCCTTATAATCGCAATATCATTTTCATTTGCGTGGTCAAAACAGCGAATAGAACAAACATCCAAGTCTTCTCCAAAAAACTCATATCCACATAGCTTCGTAAGTTCACTTATTTTCATGTTTTAACCTTTGTTCTTAGACGAAGAAAGTAAATTGCCTAAAACAGCCACAAGGCGTTTTTGAGTAGCATCTTCAACCGCCTTTAAGCTAGCTACAAGTTGTCCTCTACATCTTACAATCTCCTCATAGTTGGATTTCTGTTCCTCGAGTTTCGCTTTTACTTCTTCCAAATCAGCAGAAGTCATCTCAAGAATATCTGATACTTCTTTCTGATTTTCTTTGGCTATTCGTCTAAGATGTACCATAATATCTGTATATTTATTTTCAATATCTCGGATCAGTAATTTTTGATAGTTCTTTGCTAGTTCTTCATTCACTATTAAACGAATATTGTCTATGTTTGTTTGCTCTTTTAGCATTGGAAAATATGCCTTTATATTTGCAATATCTTTCACCTCCATAACCAGTGCAAATTGCAAAATAGGAGTAGGAACATCTGAACCAGACTTTTCAAAATCTCTGCAAAGGTTATAAATATATGCAGCAGAATATAGAGTATTCTTTTCTGCCATTTCTTTTGTATCAAAGAATCCTTTCCCTACGATTCTACTTTGTAACCAAGCTTTCTGTTCCATCCAATCTTCTATCGGATGATTCAATTTATCCCAGTGAGTAGCAATAATATGAACCTTATTTTTATTATGAGAAGAAAATGAAAAGACTGATGAAATCGTTTCTATCTCATCTTTTTGAACTTTTTGTGCATCTACACACACAAATACGGCGTTGGCTTTTCGAATATATTGCTTTGTAATCTCAGAGCGATATGCAACCGGATCTGATAATCCGGGGGTATCCACAAATACTACTTGCTTAGGAAAATTTTCAGGTAAGGTAGAGATTCCAACTTCAATTTCTTTTACAAAATAATGTTCTGCAGACTTAGACGAAGACCACTTGCTTAAATACTCTTTAATGCCGCTATTCTCCATTTCCTGTTCAATGGCCGGATGACCAAGATACTGATCTTTGATGGAATCCGCATCCAGTTCTTGATATTCTTTCATAAAAGCATCTGCCGCAGAAGTTCTTGAATTCCATAATTTCTGCCATTCATTTTTGGAATAAAACTCAACTCTTACATAATCTTTTGCACTACTTCTAAATTTAGTTAGGGCTGCAGTTTCCGGTGTTACTGCCATAGATGCATAGTTGTTTCCTAATAGTGCATTAATCAAAGTAGATTTTCCTGTTTTTATAGTTCCTACAAAGGCTATCTGAAATTCCGCCTTCGTACACAGTTCCAGAAAATCCTGCATTTTACCTTCTACACCTTCGTCTCCATGCATTTCCGGAAGTCTCATAATCGCACGATATCTTTCCACTTTTTGGGTATATAAATCCACCGTATCATTCCAAAGTATACGACTATGAGGTGTATGCTCTATATTCTCTAATATACGTGCAATTTTTAATTCTTCTTCCTTGTAGACATTTTCATTTGGAAACATAGAACTATCTAATATGGCTCCGCATTCTTTGCAAAAATATCTTGTAGAAACATTTTCTTTACTACATTTTGGACACTTAAACTTTTTACTCATCTTTATCTCCTAGTTTAATACCCTTATACCATTTCATAACATCCTCATTGTCATCCATCGGATCGGAAACAATCGCTACTGCCTCATTGAGACTTATAGAATCGCCCTTCCGTACAAGATAATGAATTTTACCCTTAAACTTAGATTTGACAATTCCAGGTTTATTATAATCCTCTAAATCGAATTCAATAATGGGTTGCCCTTTTTTAATTACTTCTCCATCCGTTTTACATAATGTACATTTATATTTCTTTTGGGGATGAATCTCAGCGGAGAAATCGAAAAGTAAGTAGGGCAAATCAATAGAGTTTGTGTCAAAATAAATAATTAATCTTTGATCTTTAAGCTTTGCTTCAGTTTTTTCTATTTTGCAAGTAGCTGATATAAATTGCTTCTCTAACGTTTCTAATTCACTCTTTATATTAGAATATTTGTTATTCAACACACTAAGCTCATCTGCTTTCTCTGTTATTTCCTGTTTTTGCTTTTCAGTTTCTTCGATATATTTTTTCTCTAAGGCTTTATATTTTCTTTCATCAGAGATTAAATTCTGGCAATTAAAACTAAATGCCACAGAAAAACTTTCCGGTTCTATTCTTAATTCCTCACCATCCCCAGCACTTTCATAGCTTACTGTGAGTTCATCATCCACTTTAAAGCAAAATCTCTCTCCCATACAAAAGATACCAATCTTTCTATTGGCTTTGACTGGGTAATTCTTTAAAACATAAATTGGTATTATAGTTTTTGCATCGATTATGTTGACGCTACAAGCATCTTTTATCTGCCCAAAAAGTTCTGAAATCAAAGGAGAATATTTTGATACCATTACAATTTTTACATTAAGTTGAATATCATTAAATTTATTAATGTTATAATAGCCCAAAATTTTTGTACAAAACTCTAAGACATTCTCTGTAGAGCAAACTTCTTCGAAGTCGTTGCCATCTAAGCTAATTCTATCTAATTCTCCATTGGGATTTATATCTATTGCAATCCACTTTGTCGCAGAAGTACAAATCAAAAGATTATATTCCATGTTTCCTCCTAGCTTAAAAATTTCATTAGCATATCATCCTTCAAGGCATACGATACTAAGCTGAATTCTTCTTTGTATAAATTACCATCGCGAAGGAAATAGGATTTGCCATCAAAATGAATTCCGTATTTTTGAATATATAGTTTTTGATCCCTACTTAAATTCATCATTGCTGTCTTAATAAGGCTGTCAATGCTGATTATTTCTTTTATATTTTGATTTAGTGCTTTGGTCATCACCTCTGAAATGAAATTATTTTCATTATTGATCACAACAAAATCCATATCGGCAATGGTATCCAAATTATATTCTTCAACTATTATAGTACAAAGTCGCTCCAAATTATCATTAGCACTATTTAAGCTGTATTCAAACTCAGGATTTCCCCCGAGATATACTCTTTCATATGAATTTCCATTTTTTTCAAAAAACGATAAATAGTCTTTTTTTATGATGATATAAAAAGTCTGCAACTCTACTCCTATCTCTACATCCTTGTGTGTAGGAAAACATTTCTACAGCTCAGCAATATAAGTTTAGTCTTAATACTGCTGAGCTGTAGATATACTTTATTGTCTCAATTCCATAACATTTTGAAACGCTTCTTTATCACTGATACCGGGATTGGTATTTTTCTCAATTTCAAAAAGAGTATCAACTGTCCCCTCAATCTTAGTACTATTTTTTTCTGTACCATCAACATAATGTAAAATATCAGTAATGCTCTGCCCATCTGTTTTGATTACTTTTGCCAGCTCTCCCATTTTTGCTTCAGTAAAGAAATTCTGATTGTGACCAATCATAGTAATAAATTCCCCCATAGGAAAATCTTGATATTTCGCAATCATAACTCCTACTGTTAGCTCAATGCCTTTCTGAATTTTCTTTTCCTCTGTACTCAATTTTGATTTTTCCGGATCCAGTTTATAGTCTTCTACAGCCTTAAGATATTCCTCATAGCAATCAAAATCATCAGGTTTCAAGTCACTTTGCATCGCCTTATCCCCTAAATCCTCCACATCTGTTTCCGGTTCTATGAGCCCCAGTTCTTTTCCAAGCTCTAGTAAAGGAGCAGCTAAGCTCTTTAAACCTTGAAGGGCTAATCCGGCTACTGCCAGTCCCTTCATAACTCCTGCCACTGCTGTAGTAACAGCTGCTATAACACCTGAAAAAAATCCCATTGTCTAATTCCTCCTTTAGCTTAAATAAAAGCAACATTGCCTATGTTCATAAATATCATCATCATTAAAATCAGTTTTAAAAAATACTTGAGAAAAGAAATCCAGTAATGCCCTTAATCGTTTTTCTTCATTTTCTAAATCTGCAATTGCCTTACCGGAAATTCTTTCATATCTGGAAATCAACTTTTCCCATAATTTTTCTTCCGCTATAACATATTGTTTGGCAATAGCCTGAAATCTTGCTTTAAACTTCTGATATTTTTCTTGGTCTATAGATAACTTCCTGAGCAGGGGAACGATTTCTGAAAATAGAGGCATTAATCCTCCTAGTTCCAAATATTGGTAATGTCCTCCCAAATGCTCCTTTTTCTCCAAAAATCGAACTCTGACTTCTGCGTTATCTATCTGTTCCTCATTGGTATTGCTCACCTGTTTGATATGCACATGTACCGGCTTGTCCGTATGCTCCGAAAAAACAATTGCATTTCCTACTGTCAATGCGGATAAATATTCCTTCTGCTTATCATCCATAAGCATGGTGTCACCAACCGCTTCTTTATCATCCTTAGCCAAAATTTTATGAATGATTTTGGTATTGGTATTCTTTAAAACTTCCGGAGCCAGCTTATTGGGAATCTGGTCAACAACGATAAGCCCTTCCCCATACTTTCTCACTTCAGCCAACAAATCCGTAAATGTTTCTACCGCTGTTTTCTTTGAACCGCTGTCTCCATACTCCACCTTCGCCAGTAATCTATGAGCCTCTTCTATCAGCGTTATATGCTTATAATTCGGATCATTTCGATGTTCTTCCTTAATAACAGCTGATAACCGTGCGAGGATAAATCCCATAAATAAAGATTTATCCTCCGGTGACTTTAACTCCTCCATTTCCAAAATAACATTGTGATGTGCAATAAATCGAAAATCTATGGAATGCTCACAATTTAACATATTCCCCTTGGAACCTACGGTCAAATTCGAAAGTCTACTGACCAAAGATCCGATATAATCTCCCTGCATCTGAGCACTAAAGTGCTTACTTTCAACAACTTCTTTCATAACATGAAGCAAATCGGATAGTATAGGGAAACTATTTACTTCAGGATTAAATGCTTGATTCCCATAAATTTCATTTTCATTGGTATCAATATTCCAGCCTTTTTTTTGATAAATCTTATAAATAGCCTCTTCCAAAAGCTGCGGCATAGAGGCTTCCATAGGAAAGGCAGAAGTAAAGGTAGCCTTAATCATATCCACATGGGCAGAGATTACCTCTCCCTTGATTAGTTCAAATGGATTGATTCTAAAGGGAGCCACCATTTCATTCCCCAAGGTAAATACAGTGACATCCTGATCTTTTCTGATCAAAGTTCTATATTCTGTTTTTGCCGGTTCAATAACCAAAAAGGGAACATTCGCTTCAGAAAGCAAGCGATGGCAAGTTGTCGTCTTCCCGCTTCCGGTAACTCCTGCAATAAAAGTATGTTTGGCTAAACTATCTTTAGAGAGAAGAAATGGAACTTTTTCCAAATCTCTTCCTTTTTGTACCATTACGCCCAGAGAAATAGCAGAATCCTTCTCTATAGCTTTTTCATTTAATCCAAAACCAATCGTTTCTTTAAGCGAAAGCCCCGGCACTTCCTTTTGGGGAAGTCCTGCAATCAGGCTGATTTCTCCTGTGGTCAGATAAGAGTTTAAGCCAAGTACATCTCCATAGAAAGGCCTTCCCAATAGGAGTAGCTGATCATCGGAATCGCCTCCTCTCTCTAAATACTGATTTTGAAAGGTAGATAAAATAGACTTATTTTCCGGCTTTTCCAGATCAATGCTTTGTGCACATAGTGGGCTGTAAGCAGAATTCCCTCCTTGAAATAAAGACATGATTCCCACCTTAAGTCTATTTGCATGTGTTGGTTCTTTTGCCATATAATATACAGAAGTTTTAAACAGACCTTTGCTATAGCCCGTATTCAGACGATCCGCTAAACTTTCGTCAATATATTTCATCAAGTCTTCCGCGTGTTTATTGGCAATTTCTCTGGTAATAGAGGCGGATAAGCCTCGATTCATATTCAGCCCTTGGTTCTCCCCCTTCTGTTCACTTTGGCTTGTTCCTTCAGAGTTTGAATCACTTGAATTTGTCCCGTTTGACCAAGTTTCCCCATTATTACTTTTCGACTTTCCTTGAGAATGACTAAATCCCCAGTTTTTTCCATCTGTAGTAGATTGATTCGTTCCAAAGGACAGGGTAATTCCATCATTTATACCTGCCTGAATAGTTTTTTTTGAATATACTGAAAGTCTATTATACAGTTCATAGGCTTTTTCACGAACATGGTGAATCTCCTCCTTAGAAACCGGTTCACAGACAATCACCAATCTCCACTCCAGCCCAAGCATACTGTTAACTAGCCTGTCAATGCCTTGGAAATCATATTCTTCCCCATTCTCTTTTTTATTAATGGAAGGGATTCCCAAGATTACTCCGGCATTTTTATAATTCTGTACACTAGACTCCCCGAGCTTATCCAGTTCCTGCCCTGTCATCTTTTCAAGAGTACTCCCATTAAAATTTCCCTCAAAAACATTGGCAACAATTTCTCCATAGTTGACTGCAGATAACTTTTTTCCAAGAACCGGCTGATTTTCATTCTTGTTCTGTACTACTCCGATGCACAGTTCTATTCCCTCTTCCGTCCCTGTCAGAATATAAACAAAATTAAAGGCTTCATTATTCATGGATAATAAAACATTTTCAAACGCTTCTCTTCTTGGATAGTCTTCATCAAAAGCCAATTGCTTTACTTTGTAAAAACACTTTTCATTATTACGCAATACGCCATTGATTGGAAAATCAAGCCTAGCAACAGAATGAATTGTTGCATCATTCTTGATTTGAAGCTGATCATACAAGTCTAAAATCTCATTGGATTGAACAATACTTATCTCACTTTTCTCACTCACACAGGTTCCTCCGCATCTTTTTATTTGTACTTAAATTGAAACTTACTATAGCTTTTCAAGATTTCCTTTTAAAAAAAGCTTATACAATGATTCTAAGCAACTTGTTAGACATATTTTGT
This sequence comes from Oribacterium parvum, assembly GCA_938022235.1. Taxonomy (GTDB): domain Bacteria; phylum Bacillota; class Clostridia; order Lachnospirales; family Lachnospiraceae; genus Oribacterium; species Oribacterium parvum_A. The sequence goes on along the minus strand of CALIEL010000241.1, from coordinate 9,389 downwards.
CATTTATCTTAGTTTTTTTCTCTTCTTTACAGAGTAGGACTTATTTTTTCAGAAAACGGTTGATACAACAATACTATCTTGAATCTTCATACTTATCTTGCATTTAATCGCATCAATGTTAATTATTTTTTAATTCTATCATCGCAAAATACACTTAGCAATAAAAATTCTTTCTATCTTTCTTCGTCAAATTAGATAATTCCCATAAAGTAATACTATCTCTTCCCTGCTACAGTCTTCACTAATACGAAATCAAAAAGAGGCGGCAAATACCGCCTCAAACTATCTCATCTTCCATAATGGGTTTTTTCAAAATCAATTAGATTCATTATATCTTGATAACTCTACCAGTTCCTTCTCACTCACACTGGCTCCCAAACAGCCAACTTCCTGCACACAAGCACTTCCCATGACATTTCCATAGCTAATACATTTTGAAATACTCTCCCCTTTTACCAAGCCATAAAGAAATCCGCTTAAAAATGCATCCCCTGCCCCAGTAGAGTCCACCGCTTTTTTCACCGGAATGGTATGTATCAGCCGAGAACTTTTGTCTATTCTATTAAAATGGTAGCAACCATCCCGATCTAATTTTATCGTTACATCTTCGAAGAAATCACTAAGTACTTTAGCCGCTTCTTCTATTGTGGATTTTCCGCTTATTTTCAATGCCTCTTTTCTATTAGGAAGATAATAATCCGCTAACCTAAGGTAATCCTGATACTGCTCCAAGGACATATTATCATCCCAACCACTATCCAGAACTAAAGTGCAACCAATTTCTTTTAGCTTCTTGTATACATCATAAAGCCCAAAATGCATCGTTACGATTTTTGCATCCTTTAAATACTCAAAAATCTGTGCTTGTAATTCTTCATCAAATTCTACTTCCTCCCTATAGGACATAAACGTTCTATCTCTTTCTGTTACCATGGAAGTAGTAATACATATAGGATTTTTATCCCCATGATAAAGATTGGTATAGCTTACGCCGTATTGTTTGAATTGCTCTTCAACATAGCGGGAAAACATATTTTTTCCAAGAAAAGTAGCAAATTTAGAAGGAACGCCTAAACGATGTAAATTAATGATGGTAGCAGGAACTCCACCACCTAAACAAAGCCGAAAATCATTCGAAAAGACTTCTTCTCCCTCTTCCGGAAGGCGTCCTATTCCGGTATAAATCATATCCAAATTGGAAACTCCAACACCTGCCACAAAGCTCATTAGTGCCACCCTCCAATATAGTCCTGGTTAAGATCAATGTATCTGTTCACAAGCTTTTTAGCATAAGAATAGGAGTTTACCAGTGGATGCACCATTAGCGCATCTATCGCTGCAGCGATACTCCGATTCCTTATCGCATAGGATGCCAACCTCTCATATTCTTTTACTTGTCGAATCAAGGTCATGGGAATCGGATCAGGATTAACCTTATGTGTCAAGATATTCCCCTTATGAATAGTACATGTAAGCTCCACAACATCATCATCCCGCAATCCCGGAATAGCGCCCTCATTTGGCGCACAGAGAATCATTTCTTTATCCTGCTGTTCACCTACAGCCTCTATATACCGAAGCGCTACCCCGGCATATCCCCCTTCATCAGGAGAGTAAATATCAAAATGGTATTCTGACTCTTCTCTCTTTACACCTGTTTCATTTGACATATAGGCCAATTCTCTTTTCCCATACCATTTTTCAAAAACTTTCAGGCAAGCTTCAAAGTCTTGATCCACATCCATTTTCTCCAGTTCTTGAAGCATCTGTTCGTTGATGTCTCTGATAACTTCTCCCCTTGTAATTCCTGCTTTTAGAATGTTCTCTACCGCTTCCTCTCTGAAATAAAAATAATACAAATATTCATTTAGTACACAGGAGAAGTGATTTACAAGGTCAGGCTTAAACACTCGCATATCCGTTTTTTTATAGATATCCGGATTCTTAAGGAGCTCCGGTAAGATCTCCTTTCCATCCAATTTTATACTATTAAAGTAGGAAAGATGATTTAAGCCATAGCAGTCTCCTGTGATTCGATCCGGGCTCACATCATATAACTTAGCGAAGGATCTCAGCAAGCCGCTTGGAGCATCACAGATACCAAAGGTAAAATTATATCCCAAGTCCCTTAAAGTCTGAGATACCACTCCTGCCGGATTCGTAAAATTAAATATCTTAACATCCGGAGAGGCTATTTTTCTCGCCAGCTCACAATACTCCTGTAAGGCAGGGATTGAGCGCATGGCAAAGGACAAGCCTGCTGCTCCGGTTGTCTCCTGTCCTAAGATTCCCAGGGATAAAGCTTCTCTCTCATCACGAACTCGCATCTCATCACCACCAACTCGTATAGTAGTGATAATGTAATCTGCATTCTTAATGGCAAGTTCCGGATTGCTTGTGATTTCAAATTCTACATCCGGGTTAATTAACTTGGCAATCTTAGCAGACATTTTCCCAAAGATATTGAGCTTTCTGGAATCGTTATCCATGAAAACGATGTGCTTAATTCCTAATCTTTTTGCCTGCTGCATAAGGCTTTTTGCCAAAAAGATGGATCTTACTCCCCCACCGCCTATAACCGCTATTTTCATGACAAAACTCCTTCCTTTGCAAACCATTACATATCTGTTTCATTCATCTTGAATATTTTATTGATAAAGAATACGCATAGAACTCCGGTGATGATTAGTACAACGCCCATCATATTGGCATAACCATAATTACTTTCTTTCAGACTTGTTTTGTACAAATATAGCGGCAAGTTTAACGTTAAATCTCCCGGGCCTCCATTTGTCGTCAAGAAAATTAACTCAAATTCTCTTAGCATACTTGTAGCCGCAATAATTACCGCTGTCCCAAGGACCGGACGAATCAAAGGCAATCTAATGCTGATGTCCATAACAAAATCAGATGCACCGTCAATCTTTGCCGCCTCATAAATATCCTCAGGAATAGAAAACAGCCCTGCAAGAACGATAATGACAATCATACCTGAATAGAGTAACCACATGCTTGTTACCGTAAAAAAGGCACTATTCGGATCAAAAAACCAGTTTTTCGTAATTGGCTTACCTAGTATTGATGACAAAAAAGAATTTACCAGTCCATATTTTGCATTAAAAACATTTAAAAAGATAACCGCTAATGCCGCAGAGGAGATTACATTGGGAATCATAAAAATGGTTCTAAAAATCTTCCATCCTCGAAAACGCTTGGCTAATATCAATGCTAAAACTGTTCCTATAAATACATGAATTATGCCTTGCAATATAGTCCAAATCACTGTGTTAAAGATAGATTGAAGCATTCTGGGATCTGCTGTAAAGCCAAGGAGATAGTTCTTGAGCCCCACCGGATGAAATACACCACCGGATTTCCACTCAAAAAAGGAAGTTATAAACACGATGAGCATAGGAACAAGATACAACATCATAAACAGTATCATTGTCGGTAAAGAAAAAAGTATAATCATCCATTTCTTGTTCCTTGATTGCATAGTATTCCTCACCTTCCTATTGCCGGAAACAGTCTTAGCATCATCAATTAGCTTATATTTTACTGATTCTTCTGGGCTGCTTCCGTTAATTTTTTTGCAAATTCTTCCGCAGTAATCTTGTTTTGAGCCAATAAAGGATATTCCACGCTCACTTCATCCACTACATTGGCAAACCATAAAGACTGAAAGTCATTGATATGTCTCTTTGCTGTATTGGCCAAGTGGATGGTTTCCTGAACCAACGGATATACCTTAGAGTCTACTTCTTTCTTTAAGCAGGGAATTTCACCGGTAATTTCCACATTAGCTTTTTGACTGTCCTCATTGGTCATAAACTTCACAAAAGTAGCTGCTGCCTTTCTTTTTTCTTCTGTCTTAGCCGCTACATTAAAACCAATCTTTCCTGCATCATACATAAGATCTCCGGGAAAAGCAGCTACGCCAATCTTGTCTGCAAAGCCCTCTTCCACCTTATCCGTGTCATAAAAATCCCCCACCATCCAAGGTCCATTCGCTATGATAGCAGTTTGCTCCGTAAAGAAATTTCCGGCTGCATTCTCATAAGCACCGCCAATGGCATCTGTAGAGGTATACTCGTTAAACATCTTTTGGATATCAGAAACCGCATTTACAAAATATTCTTGATTATAATCCTTGGGAAGGCTTGTATTCATAAACTTTTCCCCTTCCTCGGTCTGTCCAACTATGGCACCAAGCATAAGAGAAGTTACCCATCCGGAATCTGCCGTATCCATAGATAAAGGAGTAATGCCGGCAGCCTTTAATTTATCGCAGTTCTGGAAAAACTCTTCCCAAGTGCTTGCAGGTTTTTCTATACCCGCCTTTTTAAACAAATCTTTATTATAAAAATAGCCGATAACCTGCTTAGAAATGGGAGCCCCGTAAATCTTCCCATCACGAGAATTGACTTCCCAGCATTTTTCATCAATGGAATTTTTCCACTCTTCATCGATGTAAGGTGTTAAATCCACAAATTTATCCTGCATCGTATCAATTAAGTTATAGCCTCCTGCCGCAATCACATCCGGCAATGCATCTGAACTGTACAAGACTTTCATCTTATCTACATAAGCCTGATCTCCGGCAATTTCCTCAACATTCACTTTGATTTCACTGCCATATTCCTTATTGAAAGCGTCCAGTCTATTATGAAACCATTCCTTTGACGAGCTAACCCCAACCCAGGATGTGGCAAAGGTGATTTCTACTTGACCTTCTTTGCTTGCCTCTTGCCCCTTTGCTTCGGTGCCGGATGCTTCTTTTGAAGAAGGAGAGCAAGCTGTCAGCCCTCCAAAACATACCGTTCCTGCTAATAGCAGAGACAATGACTTCCTAACTACTTTTTTCATAATTTCTCCTTCCTTAACCTTTTATCGCTCCGGTGACCATACTTTGCGTCACTTGTTCTTGTAAGATAATATAAATAATAATACTGGGAAGAATGACCATCGTAAGGGCTGCAAAAAGTGCCGTATAATTGAACGAAAACTGCGTAGTAAAATAATTTAGCGCTAAGGGTAATGTTCTTACTTTTTCTGACTTTGTCAAAACCAAGGCAAACATAAATTCATTCCATGACATTAAAAACTGCAACACGGCAACGGTAGACAATCCTGACTTCGCCAACGGAAGTACAATTACAAAAAATGTTTTCATATATCCGCAGCCATCAATATATGCCGCCTCTTCCAATTCCTTCGGAATACTTTGAAAGTAACTTCGAATAACAAAGAAGGATGTTGGTAACCCCAAAGCAGTATGCACTAAAATCAATCCGATAATCGTATCAAACAGATGAATACTCACCATTATCCTGTAAATCGGCATAAGGAGTGCAGAGCTTGGAATCAATAGGGAAGAAGAAATCATTAACGCCATAAGGGCTCTTCCTTTAAATTCGAACCTTGCAAATACATATGCGGTCATGGACACAAACAAAAGATTTAATATTGTACTTGCAGTAGCAATGATTAGGCTGTTTCCATAAAACCGAAGTATTGGAGACACCTCCAGCGCAACTCGGTATCCTTTAAAATCAAAGCTCGAAGGAAGCGAAAATGCAGAAAGCATAATTTCTCGATTTGTTTTAAAGGAAGAAAGTAAAATCCATGCCAAAGGAGCAATCGATATTAGAGTGAAAACAGCTAATAAAATGATCTTTATTGTTCTAAAAAGAAGTATTCTTTGGTAGTTCGGCATTTATTTTCTCCTTTCTCTTGGATTCATTTCTTTTATATCTATACCCTTTTATTTTCCGCACATGTGCTCCTCTCTATTATTCTAAAGGGGAACATAATATCTAAAGTTTTATGCTCTGTTTCATTCATAAAAAAATCCAAACACTGTGTAACAAAGGCTTTAATAGGTTGGTGAATCGTAGTCAATGGCGGATTGTATTTTTCTGCAAAAGCTATATCATCAAAGCCCAAAACCGAAATATCCCTTGGAACCTCTAAGCCGTTTGCAATTAATGCTTTAATGGCACCCATTGCCATCTCGTCACTAAATGCAAACACTGCGGTAAAATCTTTTTTTGCTTTAAGCATTTTTTCAGTCAAACGATATCCCATTTCATAAGTCATTTTCCCATAAGCAATAAGCTCCTCTTGACCTTGAAGAGAATACTCTTCTAAGGCTTTTCTGCATCCCATTAATCTTTGAAAAGTAGATCCTATTTTATTCTCAAAATCAGAAAGAACCAGTATCCTTTCATGTTTTAACTTGATAAGATATTTCATCCCTTCGTAGGCCGCAAGCAAATCATTAACATGTACCGATTCCACCTTATCATTTTGGGAAACACCGCCACACATAATGGTTTTTATGTTTTTTGAATGAATATACTTTAAAATATCCGGGTTAATATTTTCATCTAGATAAATAACACCTTCGATATTCATTTCCGTAATAAAATGCTTATAGTCACTTTCTTCATTGGAATACGGAATGATAATCAAGCGATACCTATACCTTGATAACTGTTCTAAAATTTCTTTTACTACATCTCCATAAAATGATAGCTCTAAATCCGAGAGCAACAGAGCAATAACCCCTCTATCCTTTCTTTTTCTATATTTATGAATATAGCCAAGCTTTTCTGCCGCATTTTCGATTTGATTACTAAGTTCCGTTCCTACTACGCTACTTCCGGAATAATATCTTGAAACAGTAGCAGGGGAAACGCCGGCAGCTTTGGCAACATCTCTGATTGTTGCTGAAATTTCTTTTCTATCATTATTTGCCATATATTAATGTTTCTCTTCTTTCTAGTGTATTATATGTAAATAATAATTGTAATTTATAGATTTTATTGTATATAATGTTTAATCTTAGTCAATATTGTTTCAGTTGTTTCATTATATTTTCAACTGTTTCAGGCGATTTTCTGATGCAACGAAAAAAGCACATCCTCTTTCAGAAGATGTGCTCATCAACATACTGACGAATCTCTATAGTGAGCCCATAGAAAAGCTACTTTCAACTTTTTCAAGGGACTTTTTCCAGTTTTCTCAACTTTTTCAAGGGACTTTTCTAATAAAGTCCCAATTTTTCCAAGGGACTTTTCTTTTTTCCTTAGAACATCACATTTTTATTCTTCGAGTATAGCATCAGCCCAATCAAAGAAATGCTGGTCATCAGGCTCAAAATAGTCGCCATTGCTGCCGCAATACCGTAAGAACCTCTGGAAACATAGGTATAAATCTGAATCGTCAGCGTTGTAGTCCTATAGTTATACAGGATGATTCCGGAAGACAGCTCCGTAATAATACTGATCCAGGAAAGCAGGGCTCCGGAAAGAATACCGTTAATCATCATTGGCATAGTCACCGCAAAGAATGCCTTCATCTTGCTGCTGCCCAGAGAAATAGCCGCCTCCTCTATGGACATAGGAATTTGCTGTAAAATGGCGATGGAGGAACGTATGGTATAGGAGTTCCTTCGAATCACCAAGGCCACAATCATAATGGCAAAGGTTCCCACCAATACAATAGGCTTTCTGCTGAAAGCCAGTACCAAAGAAATACCCACTACAGATCCGGGAATAACATACGGAATCATGGACAGGGTATCAATCAGCTTGTTTGCAAAGTTGTTTCTTCTTACCACCAGATAGGCCACCATGATACTCAGGATAATAATCAGAATCAAGGATGTTCCGGCAATGATGAAAGTATTGGGAATGGCATTGTCCAGGAACTTCCAGGCATCAATATAGCTCTGTACGGAAAATTCCTTCAGGAATCTCTTTCCTTTGGTTTTCAGGAAGGAGGTATACATCACATAAACCTGAGGTGCGTAGGCAATAATCACCACAAGATAGCAATACAGATGAATCAATATCCCTTTAAGTCCCTTTGCCGGCTTCTTCTCAATAGGATGCAAGGCATTCATGGAAAAAGAAAAACGACTGTTAATGAATCTTTGAATCAGGAAAATGATGGTGGTAATCACAATGGCAATCACAGCTACCGCCGATGCATAATGCTTATCCGATCCCGTCTCACTCATAAAAGAGTTATAGATTTCCACCGGAAAGGTCTTATAGCCTTCCCCGATAAACAGAGGGGTTCCAAAATCTGCAAAGGCACGCATAAATACCATTAGGGTTGCGGCAATAATGGAGGGTGCGCAGAGAGGAATTACCAAAGTAAGGAAACGCTTCCATCCGGAACAACCCATGTTTTCCGAAGCTTCCAAAAGGGTATTGTCAATGTTCTTTAAAGCTGCAGAGAAATACAGGAAGACCAGAGGGTATAACTGCATGCACTCTACAATCATAATGCCTCGGAAACCGTAAATGGTAGGCAGTTTAATCCCGAAGAGGTTTTTAAAGAGCTGGGTAACCAAACCGTTTCTTCCCATTAGAAGAATCCAGGAATAAGCACCGATAAAAGGGGCAGACATACCGCAGAGGATAATAAAAATCTGTAAAATCTTTTGTCCTCGAATCTTATAAAAGCTATGAAAATAGCCTAGGGGAATTCCTACAATCAAAGTAATAATGGTGGCACAAAAGCTCACTGCAAAGGAATGATAAATCGTTTGTAAGTTATAGCTTTTGGCAAAAAAGCTCTGAAAGTTTGCAAAGCCTACGCCGCCATCCTTTAAAATCATAGAATTTCGAAGGAGGGTAGACAGGGGATAGATCATAAAAATCAGATAAACGATTAAGATGGTCATAGAGATGAAGGTCCAGATTTCCCATTTTTTGTTTGTTTTCATCCGTTCTCTCCTCCCCCTACAGCACGCCCTGAAGAATATTTTCACTGCCGCCTTCCAAGAAAACATTGACTTTATGGCTCTTAATCTGCAGCTTTACATTCTTTCCCTTTGGCAAAATAGAGTCAATTTCGGATTCCTTCACCGCCTCCACTTCTTTACCGTTACTTAACTGAATCAGATAGTGGGTATTTAAGCCTAAGAAAATGCTGTCGATAATCGTTCCTTCCATTCCCGGTTCTGTTTCTTCCTGAATAATCCACTCCTCCGGTCTTACTGCAAGCTTCACCGGAAGCACTCCCTCTTGACAATGCTCTTCCTTCACATTGTTTAAAACAAAGGAATAATCATCACAAACAGAAAGCACCATTTGACCGTTTTCCTTTGTCAAGCTTCCTTCCAGCTCATTGCTGTGACCGATAAAGTTCGCCACAAAGAGGTTGGCCGGTCTTTGATATAAAGCCTTGGGCGTTCCGATTTGCTGAATCACACCATGGTTAAATACCGCAATTCTATCGGATACCGCCATAGCCTCTTCCTGGTCATGGGTAACATAAACCGTGGTGATGCCGATACTGTTTTGTAATTGCTTAATGGCGGTACGCATCTCAATTCTTAGCTTAGCATCCAGATTGGACAAAGGCTCGTCCAT
>CALIEL010000240.1 GCA_938022235.1 Oribacterium parvum | reverse complement strand
TCAGCAAGTAGAGCTTTCAGGTGGGTGAGATTGGAACTTGCGATAAAATATGCTCCCGGCAGTTCCTGAAGAAGACGGTATACCGAGTTCATGTGCAGAGTCGGAACAAGAGACTCAAGTTCCGGGAACAGGATGTTTACAAGCCTAGATACTGAAGTTTTCAGTTTCGCACGTTCTTTAACAAGCTCAAAACGATAACGAGTTAATGACTTCAGCTCCTCGCTGTGGTAGGATGTACCTGTATAGGGCTTGAGTGTCTTATCAGTCACAAGCATTTCAGCAATGGAGCGGGCATCGACTTTATCCGTTTTTGTCTTTCTAAGGCTTTGACCTTTTCTGTAAAGATTTGTATGTAACGGATTGATGACAAAGGTATGGTAGCCATGGTCAAGAAGTGATCCCAGAATGTTGTAGGAATAGTGACCGGTAGCCTCGAGTCCTATTTTTATCTGAGATTTGTCCTTTGAGACTGACTCAATCTTGTGGAATAATTCTCCATAGCCATCGCTATTGTTCCGTATCGTAAAGACTTGGAAAAGTTCTTCGGTATCTGGCCCAAGGATACAACAGTCATGCTTATCCTTAGCAACATCAATTCCAACGTAAATCATTTAGTAAATCCTCCTGTAATAAGTGTTTGATGCTGTTATCGACCCACAGGGCTCTTTGCTGATTGTATCCTCGTTCTACATAAACCGTCATGCGGTATCTAACTGATCAACAATGTAACAAAGAGGCTGTGGTTGGAGCCTTTCGAAAACCGTCGTGCGGTAGGAGTTAGAAACCAATCCACAGCATCAGATAACAATAGTAGCTGATTACCAAGAACAGGTAAAGAAAAGCTACAACTTAATAATACGAGGAGAGAATAGCAGATGTTTGTAACAAAGGATGAAATACGTCAGATTGCTAACGATATTATCGTTGACGATTTTAACAATGATATTCTCTTCATAATTGCAAATAAAGGCTTCAGAAAGTATAAACTGCTACAGGAAATCTACGGTGGCAGTTACCAAAGTGATGTGATTATTGTTAATGGTGAGGCATTCCACGCAGATTCGATTGTAAAGAATTGTCTTCTTCATGGCATATTTGAATACTTGCGTAGACATAATACTAATGATAATAGACGTAGATTGTATAAAATAGTCTCTAATTGTGGCAAAAGAATCCCCATTTTAGATAAACTTACTTTTTATGTTCACGTTAAAATAAACCGGAAAGAAATTGAAACTCTACTTGAATCGTTATCATTACTTACTCTTATAGATGTATATGATAAATTTTCAAACAACACACCACTTGTGTTGTTTATAAAAGGGGCCGAAATAAATGCAGATGATGAGTCTTATCTAAAGCATTCTGAGGTTAGATGTGAAGATGCTAGACTCACATATATAATTGCATTGCGTCCAGATACAGTCGGTCTTGATTTGATTAAAAGTGTTTGCCAAGTAAGGAATGAAAGAATCTGGATATGTCCACTGTTACCAACGATCAAGGAACAGATTATCAATCAGAATATTGTTGATATTCCAGAAATATCGCTGACCGATATTCAGGATAGCACATCATATCATGATTTCAAAAGATTTGTTCAATTAAAAGATTACTATATTCCAGTGTTCGAATTAGTATCAGAATTATTATCTATGAATATAAGTCCTTCAATGATATTTACAGTTGCGAACCAAGAAATTGGGCTGGAGGATTTTCAGTACATCAATGATGTTACCAAACGTTTGTTACATGTTCCTTCGGCGTTGCCTAGTAGCGGAGCACTTGTTACTCACAATGGAAAATATATTTGGGTTGATGCATTAGCATATTATATATTGGTAAATGAGGGTGCTGAAAAGCTTCTTCTAGAAATGCAGAAATTTTATTTTTCATTTCTTGTTAAAATAAGTCGCTGGAAAGACAAATTGGAGGAATATGGAGACATGGCAGAGACTGTAGAACGCGAGAAAATGAATAATTTTCTTAAAAGAATGAGCAAGGCTCCAGATAATCCCATTATTCCTGGAATAGCAGATTACACGTCTAGATTTTCTGACTGGATACGATCTTTTTCACGCCCAATGGTGACAAAAAAGGTTCACTATTCCTCAATGGAGCGTCTTGTAAACGAATTGTTTTCGTTCTGTGTAGGTTTTTCCGATGTGAATATAGAGGCATTACATATTATCAGTACTGAAACCGGCCGTTTAGGTTCACTTGATATTGCACTTTCCATAACTGCTAAGAAACTACTAACTAAACCTAAGCTGTCACAATCAGAACAACTAGCAATTGATAAATTGATCAAGAAAAGTCTTGAAGAATTAATCCGCTGGAATGATATGCTCCTAGTAGAAGAAGTATGTAAAGTTTTGGTATTACTTAATCAGATTGGAGAATTAAGAAAATACTATATTCCAGAGATTACCAATAATCATTCGATATATCATTATTTAAAAGATACTTTGAAGAGAAATAACATTAATGAAGGAGATCTTTTTATGGGCAGAAAAACAATTTTTATCTCTTATACAGATGCTGATGCCGATGTCGTTGATGTCATTGATACTTATCTGTCAGATAGCGGATATGATGTGAAGCGATATATTAGAGATATTGGGAATTATGAAAGTATAGAACAGTTTATGAATGGAATTAGAAAGCAGAATTTTGTAGTTCCAATTATCTCTGATTCCTATTTGCGTAGAATAAACTGTATGTATGAGATAACCCAACTAATAAAAGATACTGATTATCCAGACAGAACATTTCCTGTAATTATCGATTTACCAAAATCTGAAGATAGAAATTATTCTTTCTTCGATGTTTTATACCGAGCAGAGATAATTAAGCATTGGGAGGACGAAACTAAAAACGTTAAGGATTATGTAGCTTCCATTTCTCCTGAAAACAGAGGAGAATTGGATTTTGAAATCCGAAGACATAGTAATTACTCACAGTCAATTGCAGAGTTCTTGGATTGGTTAAAGAGTAATCTTGTAGGAGTTGTTCCAAGTGGTATTACCGAGGATAAAAAAAAGCAAACCGCGCTAGAAGTTGCAAAAAAGATTGACGAGAAAATGATTTCAAAACAATAAAGTATTTACACATAGCCAGGGCTGAACGATAATCAGCCCTAGTTAATTTTATGCTCTTTTCTTTCCTTGCAGGTGCACATGCAGGAGCAGGAATAGTTTGCTATTATCATCCTACCCCCAAATCGGCGGGCATTGATTATTCCGGCGTTTGAGAGCCACTGAATCCGATACTCATAGCCACCAAATCCGAGTGGCGGAGCCATGCGGAATCAAATATCATTCCGATGTTCAGAGCCATATCCTACAATGAATTTACGGCAATTGTGCCGGACTCATTGAAAGGAGGACTCAGGACGTCCAAAGAAAAATAAATTTTGCAATGCTGTGCTTCCGGTTTAAGCCAGAGGAGAACGGCAGATACTCTCGGCGTATCACGAAACACCGTTTCTGCAGTAATCGAAGCTGCAAAAAGGCAGCACATCAGTGTCCAAGCTACTGAATTAATGGATGAGCCTGATCTCATCTTAAAACTGTTTCCGGAAAAGGCTTTCGAGCCGACTCAGGAAACATGACAAGATTCATAAAGAGCTACTGCGCTCAGGTGTTACTCTCCGTATTTTGTGGGATGAATACTGTGATGAATGCTTAACAGCAAAAAGGCCGCCGTACATGTACTCTCAGTTCTGTAAGCAGTACAGCGATTACGTCGATCAGCATCGCCTTACGATGCACCTCCAACATAAACCCAGTGATAAATGCATGGTAGACTGGGCCGGGACAACACTCTCCTTCTATGACACTGTCACTGATGAACCTTATACATGTTATCTTTTCGTTGCTACGCTTCCTTTCAGTATGTACTGTTATGCAGAAACATGTCTCACAATGAAGCAGGAAGACTGGATTAATGCTCATGTGCATATGCATGAATACTCCGGTGGTGTGACTAGAATCCTCGTGAGTAACAACCTTAAAACGAGAGTCATAAGCAATAAAAAGAACGATGATCCTGTCATGAACCGCTGCTATCAGGAGTTGGCTGATTATTACAAAACAGCCCTTCTTCCGGCAAGAGTTTTGAGCTCAAAGGATAAGGCAACCGTAGAAGGAGAAGTTGGCAAACTAACTTCTCACATCATCGTAAAACTGAGAAACAGAAGATGCTTCAGTCTCACTGAACTTAACGCAGAGGTACGAAAGCTTCTGGATGCTTACAACCGCAGAGATTTCCAGAAAAAAGACGAATCTCGTTATTCGGTTTTTTCCAATGAAGAGATACTGTTCATGCAGACTCTACCCGGAATACCGTATGAATTCTCCTTGTGGAAAACAGCGACGGTTCAGCTGAATTATCACGTTGCCTTTGATAATCAGTATTACTCAGTTCCTTATGCATATGTCAGAAAGAAGGTCGATATCCGCAGTACGAAGAGTCTTGTTGAGGTCTTTTATCAGAATACCAGAGTATGCAGCCATAGACGTTTGTATGGGCGAAAAGGCCAGTATGATACGAATCCGGATCACATGCCGGAGAATCATAAGCTCTACAGCGAGTGGAACAGCGAGCGTTTCCTCCATTGGGCAGGGAATATAGGTCCGTCTACAAGAAAAGTGATAGAAAAAATATTTGCTTCTTATCGGGTAGAAGAACAGGCATACCGTGGATGCCTGTCCTCTTAAAGCTGGCAGATAAGTACTCCACCGAACGTCTGGAAAACGCATGCAGAGTGGCTCTTAAACATATCTCCAGTCCCCGCTATAAAAATATACGGCTGATAATGGAAGCAGGTCAGGATTTGAAAGAGTCTGAAAAAAAGACTGAGACGCCATTCTCCAAAGATCCTGTTAACCGTTATACACATCTGCGTGGAGCATCTTACTACGGAGGTGCTAACCATGAATAATGAGACCATCCTTAAGATGCAGAAGATGCGCCTTCCGGCGCTAATCCAGAACTATCGGGAACAGTTGGAAAACCCGGAAATGTACGACTATATGACTTTTGAAGAACGTGTCACTTTGATGATTGATGCGGAATACGGTTCCAGAGAGAACAACAAAATCAAGCGTCTTCTGAAACAATCCGGCATTCCGAATAGAACTGCTTACATGGAAGGAATCGAGTACCTCCCTGACAGGCATCTGAACAAAGAAGTCCTTTCTCTGCTTCGGACAAATGACTACATTCGCAAGGGACTGAACGTTATGCTGATTGGAGCGACAGGATGTGGAAAGACATATATAGCTTGTGCTCTCGCAACAAATGCATGTCATCACGAATACAAGACTCTATACTACCGTTTGAACGAATTCTTTGCGGAACTGGAAACTGCAAGAATACAGGGGAAGTACGAAGAACTACTTGTTCGGCTCGGAAAAGTACCCCTCATGATACTGAACGATTTTCTGCTGCTACCAACAACCTCCGAACAATAGCGAGATTTGCTCATTCTGATGCGAGCAAGAGATGAGAACCAGCATTCAACTGTGCTATGTTCTCAGGTTTCTGTTTAAGGATGGCACGAATGCCTTGGGAGTGGTGGTGTAGCGGATACTCTTCTCGATAGAATCACAACAAATGGCTATGAGCTGAATACCGATGGTGACGTTTCAATGAGAAAGCGTCATAGCAGGATTTAGTTTTCAAAGCATAAGTACAGCGGAGTCACCCTTTGGGTGGCTCCCAACTGCGGATAGCCGGCTCTGAATATCAGATGCAGTGGCTCTATTTTATCGGAATCGGTGGCTCTGCCACCACGGAATATTCACCACGGTTCCTCCACATCAAAATATGTAAGTCGGCAAAAAATACATAATTTGCCGAATTACAGTTGACTTGTATGATTGTCAATGTATACTATAACTGCAAAACGGCAAATAATACAAAAATTGCCGACTTGAAGAATATCGAGGTAGAGCAAAAATAATATGGTACATAATCTTTCTCATCAAAAAAACTTCTCCAGAGAAGACTTTATTACTGCCTTTCAGAAGAAAAATAAAAATAAAAGAAAAGTCTCAGGAAGATATAATTTTCAGAAGTTATTGGAGAATGGGGATATTTATCGCGTAGGTAGAAATAGCTATCACATAGCAGAGGATTCGAAGAGAAATTACTCTTATCTGTATTCGGAGTTATCGCTAGACCTTGCAAAAAAGATTGAGGAACAATATCCGGAACTTGATTTTCGCATTTTTGAACTGGTCCAGTTAAATGAATTCGTAAATCATCAGATTGCCCATAATGTGATATTTGTCTCCGTGGAATCAGGACTGGGAACTTATGTTTTTGATTCCTTGAAAGAACAATATACCGGTAAGATTCTCTTGAATCCTTCCGTGGAAACATTTCATCAGTATTGGTCAGATGATATGATTATTATAAAAAAACTGATTTCTGAATCCCCGAAGGGTGAAAGATCTGTCTGGGAAACAAAGCTTGAAAAGATGCTGGTAGATCTTGTGTCAGATAAGCTTCTTTTATCCTGTGTCAGTAGAGGGGAGTATGATAATATTTTTCATCAGGCGTTTCAGGATTTTTATATTGATGAGAGTAAGTTGTTTCGATATGCAAGCAGGAGGAATGCAAAGAGCAAGGTGTTGCTACATATAGATAAAACGGATTTAAGAATGGGATCGTAATATGCTAATAAAAAATAATTTTACAGAAGAACATATCAGGACCTTGCAGACAGAGAGTAGACGAGATCCACTTCTGTTGGAACGTTGTGTGTATGCATTTGGCCTCCTTGAAGCAATTACAACCGTTGGAATGCCATTTGTATTTAAGGGTGGAACCAGCCTTATGCTGTTATTAGAGCATCCATTAAGACTGTCAACGGACATTGATATTATTGTAAAGCCGGGGACTAATGTAGATGAATACATCGAGAAGGCATCTAAGATTTTCCCCTTTGTTTCCGTTGAAGAACAAAGGAGAGTAGGAAAAAATAGTATTGAAAAAAGACCTTTTAAGTTTATCTATGAATCACCCATTAATCACAGGAATATTTATATTTTGCTAGATATTCTATTCGAAGAACCTGGGTATACAGAGATTATTAAGAGACCAATAAAGAGTGACTTGATTAAAGTAGAAGAGCCGCAATTACAGGTTATGGTTCCAAGCGTTGAGTGCATACTGGGAGATAAGTTGACTGCTTTTGCACCACATACGATAGGTATTCCTCTTCATGAAAATAAGGAGATGGAAATCATCAAGCAGTTTTACGACGTATTGACATTAATTGATGTCGCAAAAGATTATTCATTGGTCAGAGCCAACTACTACCGATTGGCACCATATGAGATTGCATACCGAGGAATTGATATTACTCCGGAAGATGCATTAATGGACACCTTTATGACTGCGGCAAGTATTTCATCCAGAGGAAAAATAGAAAAGGAAGATTATACTTTTTATCTGCAGGGAATCCGGGATATTCGA
Organism: Oribacterium parvum; assembly: GCA_938022235.1. Taxonomy (GTDB): domain Bacteria; phylum Bacillota; class Clostridia; order Lachnospirales; family Lachnospiraceae; genus Oribacterium; species Oribacterium parvum_A. The sequence goes on along the minus strand of CALIEL010000240.1, from coordinate 2,193 downwards.
AACCATATTTATTATGACGATTTTTCTGCAGAGACTGCTTCCCAAAAGGCTCCCATTGTGATGTATTTGATAGCATGTTTGTTGAAAAATCAGCCGTTTGTAAAAGAAATAGACTCGTCTGAATATAAAACAATGACTTTCTTGAATGAAAATCTCAAGCCATTGAAAGAGCAAAAGAAAATTAATCCAACCGGTTACGCATATTCGATTAAAGCGGATAGAATTTTGTTCACCGATGAGATGGAATTTCTCCCCTGACTTTTCCCTGGTTTCGAATAAGGACAGTATGGTTGTCAATGCTGCTTTTTTAGCGTTTAGCAGTGTTTGGCTTCGTAACGATTACTATAAATGAATAATTAAATAAGTTTCCTTTCGTGAAAATTGCTTATCTTTTTTATGATTTTGCCGAAATTGCAGGTAGTACAGAATTTCTTCAATCATCCGTACTACCTACGATTTTTACTTTGCATTTTTGCAAAATTAGTTTAAGCGATGCCCATTCCTAAGAAATATGATTGGAAGACGATTGTTAGTTTCTATCCTAGGACAATGGACTCGCTTATAGAAGGAGAAGCATTATGGGATGGGATCAGGATAGTCAAGCCATGGACGGTTTGGCAGAATTTAGAGCTTATAATACTGCTGAAAAGCATTCACAGAAGCTTGTGCGGAAACATACACAAAAATATAGTGATAAAACTTTAGGAGCAAGAAAGAACGGGGGACATCCCCTATCTGTTTTTTCTCGCTCCTTTATGCTGTCTATTCCTCTGGTTCTGACCCTTCCGCTCTTTTCCCTAACAGCTCAGGCAGAGGGAAAATGGGTGCAGGCAGAGGGACAGTGGCAGTATCAGGTGGAAGGGCAGAATCAGAAGGGTTGGAAGGAGATTTCCGGCAGCTGGTATTATTTTGATCCTCTTACCGGGAAAATGCAGGATGGCTGGATTCTGGCAGATGGAAAATGGTATTTTTTGAAGACGGATACCGCGAACTGGGGAAAGATGGCTCTGGGCTGGACCTGGGTGGACGGCTATTGTTATTTTCTAAAGGATAATGGAACAATGGCTACTGAGGAGAAGACTCCGGACGGATACAGCATTTCCGCAAATGGACAGTGGGTTCAGGATGGAAAGCCGGTACATGAAGAAGGGAAGGGCGTTTCTTCCCGGCGTTCTGTGCAGGTAGAGAAGGAAATTAAGGCAGGAGCTGCAGAGGGACAGCAGATAAATGCAAATGGAGAAGAACAAAATTCCGTAATTAAGGGGATTTCCGGCTTCGGTGGAAGCGGTGGCTCCGGCGGCGGAGGTGGATTTAGCGGCGGAGGCGGTTTTAGTGGTGCTTCGGGTTTTGGTACAGGTTCCGGCTCCGGTAGCGGTTTGCATTTCGGTAGTATCGGCCTTCCTTTTGGCGCTGGCAGTGGCTTCAGTGCCCCGGATACCGGCTCAAAGCAAAGCCTCGGTTTCAGTGATGGCCAATCTGATTCTGTAAGCAATACCGAAGAAAATACAGGCTTTTCCTCTGAAGCAACGGATGAAGAAAACACATTTTCCGAAGAAGAGTTGGCAAGAAGGGCTGAAAAGCAGAGAAAGCAGGCAGAAAAAGAGCTGGTCAAGCGAAAGAAGCTTTTAGAAAAAATTGAAAATGGGAAAAACAACAATGTTGTGGAATATGAAACAGAGGAGGGCGAAAAGCGTACTGTACTTTTTGTCAAAGGGGTAAATCCTCCTGCATTGGGAGAAAATGGAGATTTTTGCAGAACGGAGGAGCATGGATACATCGACTATAAAGCTCCCTTCGAAGAAGGACGGGGCTATTTTGATGTGAATAAGGCTCCCTTTGGAAAGAATAAAGAAGTTGATCAAAATCTTTGCTTTGCGGCAGCGGCCAGCAATACACTACATTGGTATTTGCAGGAAAACAGAGAGGTAATCGAAAAGTACATCGAAGACAATGGAGATGTTAAGAAGACAGTAGGAGGAACCACTTACAGCTTGAAGGAAATGCTAAATCAGGTGGTGGAGCAACAAGAAAGCCTAATTTACCAGTATTTTAAGGAAATATACGGAAACAATAAGACAGGCTTCTACACTGTGCCGCTCATGGACCTTTTCTTAAACGGCTATACTCCAAAGGACGACAGAAGAAGCAATATAGAAGATAAGAATTTACAACCGGATGGGAGAGGTGGTTTCT
>CALIEL010000239.1 GCA_938022235.1 Oribacterium parvum | reverse complement strand
AAGGAAAGTAGGTTAGTTTAACTATGGCTAAGTCAACTGGTAAGAGAGTGACAAAAAAGCGCGTAAAGAAAAACGTTGAACGCGGACAGGCACATATCCAATCATCTTTCAATAACACAATCGTTACTTTGACAGATGCACAGGGAAATGCTCTTTCTTGGGCAAGTGCCGGCGGTCTGGGATTTAGAGGTTCAAGAAAATCTACTCCATATGCAGCGCAGATGGCTGCTGAGACTGCTGTAAAGGCAGCTTTGGTACACGGCTTAAAGTATGTGGATGTAATGGTTAAAGGACCGGGATCCGGAAGAGAAGCAGCAATCCGTGCTTTAGCAGCAAACGGATTGGAAGTAACCTCCATCAAGGATGTTACACCGGTTCCACACAACGGATGCCGCCCACCAAAGCGCAGAAGAGTATAATGCACTGTGCCCGGGAGATTATGGGATTTCCTATAGCGGCATAAGCTTGTACAGAACAGTATGACCATGTGGTCAGCCTGAAGAAGCCTTATCGGTGTAAAGGGCGTATCAATTTTTTAGGGATGTTGGCTTGTTGAGTCGACAAAACTTGATATTTAGGAGGATAAAATGGCAGTAGATAAAGTTCCTGTGCTTAAAAGATGCAGGTCACTTGGACTGGACCCCGTATTTTTAGGAGTGGATAAGAAATCCAACAGACAGCTTCGTAACCCAAGAAGAAAGATGAGCGAGTACGGTCTTCAGCTTAGAGAGAAGCAGAAGGCAAAGTTCATCTATGGCGTATTAGAGAAGCCTTTCCGTAACTACTATGCTAAGGCAGAGAAGTTAGCAGGACAGACCGGTGAAAACCTTATGATTCTTTTAGAGTCTCGTCTGGACAACGTTATTTTCCGTATGGGAATGGCTAGAACCAGAAGAGAAGCTAGACAGGTTGTAGGACACCGTCACGTAACCGTTAACGGAAAGATTGTAAACATTCCTTCTTATCTTGTATCTGCAGGTGATGTGATTCAGATTAAAGAATCCATGAGAACTGCACAGAGATATAAGGATATTGTGGAAGTAACCAACGGCAGAATGGTACCGGCATGGTTAGAGATGGATGCTGAGAAGCTTAGCGCAACCATTAAGTCTCTTCCACACAGAGAAGACATTGACGTTCCTGTAAACGAAATGTTAATCGTCGAGTTGTATTCTAAGTAATGATAGCCTAAAAAAGGAGGCAGCATGTTTGATTTTACAAAACCAAACATTGAAATTCTTGAAATTTCAGAGGATAAGCGTTTTGGTCGTTTCGTATGTGAACCACTGGAACGAGGCTACGGCTCAACCCTAGGAAATTCTCTTCGGAGGATGATGCTTTCCTCTCTGCCCGGGGCTGCGATTTCTGCAATTAAGATCGAAAATCTGTCCGGAGACAAGGTTTCCGGAATTCAGGAAAGTTTCCCTGAGCTCTTAACCAATCTTAAGAGCATTGCGGTGATTTTGCCGGAGGAATTGGAAAGTCTGGAAGTTTCCGTTGATTTATCCGGAAAGTCCGAGATTCTGGCTGAAGATTTTATTGGAGAGTCGGAACTTAAGCTGAGTAATCCTACAGAGCATATTGCTACTGTAGAGGCGGGAGCCCAAGGCTCCATTTCCCTCTTTATCAGTAGAGGACAGGGTTACTCCGGAGAAAAGGCAGAAGGAAGAGTAGAAGCACCAAAGGACTATCAGGACATTGATGCTTTGTATACTCCAGTGGAAAGAGTAAATATGTCTATCGAGAATACCCGTGTAGGAAATATGACGGACTATGATCGATTGACTTTGGATGTATATACCAACGGAAGTATGTCTCCGGAAGATGCGATTTCCAAGGCGGCACAAATGCTTTTTCAGCACCTGGATTTGTTTGTAGCGCTTTCTGAAGAAGTGGCTGCAACAGAGCTTATGGTGGATAAGCCCGAAGATGAAAAGGGCAAAGTAATGGAAATGAATATTGATGAACTGGAATTAAGTGTCCGTTCTTATAACTGCTTGAAGAGAGCAGGAATCAACACAGTGTCCGAGTTAACCTCCAAGACACCGGAGGATATGATGAAGGTTCGTAACCTTGGAAGAAAGTCTCTTGAGGAAGTTTTAGCGAAGTTAAGAGATTTGAATCTGGGATTATCATTTCCGGAAGAATAGATAACAGTAAGGCCAACCGGTAAGACTAAAAAGCGCGGATAAGGAGAAAACATGGCAAATTATAGAAAGTTAGGAAGAGCTTCAAACCAGAGAAAGGCAATGCTTCGTGCATTAACCACTTCTTTATTGGAGCATGGAAAGATTTTTACTACTGAGGCTAGAGCGAAGGAAGTTCGTAAGCAGGTAGAGAAGCTTATTGCTTTGGCAGTAAGAGAGAAAGACAACTATGAAATGGTTGTCGTTAATGCAAAGGTTGCAAAGAAGGATGCGGATGGAAAGCGCGTTAAAGAAGTCAAAGACGGTAAGAAGGTTACCGTTTATGAGGAAGTAGAGAAGTCCATCCAGAAGGATAAGCCTTCCCGTTTGCAGGCTCGTCGCCAGATTCTTGCAGCGACCTATGTTCCCACAGTTAGACCTGCAGAAGCAGCCGGAAGAAAGAAGAACACCAAGAAGTTAGACTTGGCGAAGAAGCTTTTTGAAGAGATTGCACCAAAGTACGAGAACCGTCACGGTGGATATACAAGAATCGTAAAGGTAGGTCTTCGTAAGGGAGATGCTGCTATGGAAGTTCTTTTAGAGCTTGTATAATATTTTACAAAACGAATAGAACAAAGTTGCTTAAAAAGAGGAAGCTTGTTTCCTCTTTTTTTAATGCCTAAAGCGTAAAAACTGGCGTATTTGTATAAGGACTCAGGAAAATTACTGAGTAATATTTCTAAAACAGAATAAAAGATAGAGGGCTTATAGAAAAATGGAATATCAAAATACAAAAAAATGATAAAGTTTCTATAAATAAAATTGGCGAAATAAGAAAGAAAAAATAATTAGGAATATCTCTTATTCTATAAATATAATTGACGTAGCATAAAAATAAAGGTAAGCTATGGGTTAAAATATTGTGAGAAACAAAGAATTTTCTTATTTTCGAATCATGAACTGATTTAGTGAGAAAAAATGAGCTTCAGGAGATCACAATACTTTTTCATTATAGGATGGAACAGCCAGCAAGGAAAAAGACTAAGAATCAAGAAAAAAGACTGATAATCAAGAAAAGTCGAAACTATGGAGGAAATAGCATGGGAATGTTTAGGACGCCCTATGGAAAAGGCGGCGTTCTTTCCAAGGAGGCAGATGAAGCGAGAAAAAAGCTGTATAAAGATATACGGCCTTTGGAATTGCAAAAAAAAGAAAAACGGCTTCTGATTGCTTGTTATTTCTTTCAGCTTCCTTTTCTCTTAATTCCGGGATTTTTCTCGAAGGTCGCCTTATCCCACAAGCTATTCCTGACCTTGCCCTATGGGATGTGCATCATTCAAGTGCTTTTAGCCTCTGTTCGTTTCCTGAGTTATCTCAGGAAGAAAGGCACGGTGGACGGTTGGACCTATCAAAGAAGCTTCATTCCTTTGGAGGGAAATGTGGTTCTTTCCTTCCTGTTTGCAGGATTCCTTCTTCTATTCCAGGGGATTTATCTCCTAAGAGGAGGAAGAGATGGAGGGCTTTTAGAGGAGGCAATGGTTTTTGCTTTAGTTTTGGGATTTATCGTTTTTTCCATCCTGTTTTGGCGGAAGTTAAAGCAGAGCTTTTCCTCTTGGAAGATGGAGGAAAGAACGGCCTATAATGAATGAAAATGCAGTTTGAAAGGAAGCCAAAAATTACTAAAAGGAGGAAGTAGTATGAAGAAAAGAAAAGCGATTATGGCATCACTGCTTGCATCAGTGATGGCGCTTTCCGCATTGGCAGGATGCTCTCCCAAGAAGGCGGAGGACGGAACAAAGGCTCAGGGCGAAAGCGGTCAAGAAGCTGCCGGAAATACCGACGGTTCCCTGGTTTTTGCTCAGGATGAGTTTAGCTCCAAGTTTTCTCCGTTTTTCGCTGAGACTGTACCGGATCAGGATGTGGTAAATTTTGTCACAGCCCCACTCTTACCCATAGATCGAAGCGGTGCCATTATTTACAAGGGTATTGAAGGGGAGACCAAGGAGTATAACGGTAAGGAATACACCTACAAGGGAATTTCCGACCTGGCTGTTACCGAGAATGCAGACGGAACCGTATACTATGACTTTACTATTAAGGATGGTGTAAAGTTCTCTGACGGTAAGCCTTTGACTGCTGATGATGTGATTTTCTCCATGTATGTCTATGCAGATCCTACCTATGACGGATCAGCTTCCTTCTATTCCGTACCGGTTCAGGGTATGGAAGAGTACAGAAAGGGTATGGAGCCCCTCTTTAAGCTGATTCTGGCTGCAGGAGAGGATAATAAGGACTTCTCCAAGTGGACAGAGGAACAGCAGACAAAGTTCTGGGCAGATTACAAGAAGGCTGCAGAGGCCTTTGTAAAGGAAATTGAGGATTCTTTAATTTCCAGCGGAAGCAACAAGGAAGGAGATTCCGTAGCGGCATTTGCGGCAAACTATGGCTATGAAGGTTTGAAGGAAGATGCAACAGCTATGGATTTCTTCAATGCTATGGTAGCAAAGTACGACGGTAGTGTAAAGGATATGAGTTCTGCAGAGAGTGCGGGTACTCCCTTTACCGAGTTAATGGAAAGCTACAAGGATTATGCTGTCGGTGTGGAAACCGGTAATTCCGCTCCCAATATCAGCGGTATTCAGAAGACCGGAGACAACACTGTACGTGTTATTACCACTAAGGTGGACGCTCAGGCAATCTATCAGCTTGCTATGGCCATCTCTCCATTACACTACTATGGAGATCCTGCCCAGTATGACTATGCGAACAATAAGTTCGGTTTCCCCAAGGGAGATTTAAGCAGTGTTCGTGCAAAGACCACTCAGCCTTTAGGTGCAGGTGCCTACGTTTTTGAGAAATATGAAAACGGTGTGGTTTCCATGAAGGCAAACGAGAACTACTTTCTCGGCGCACCGAAGACCAAGAGTTTGAAGGTGAACTATGTTGCACAGCCTGACCGTGTAAATGCAGTCTTGACAGGAACAGCAGATGTAACCAACCCAAGCTATACCAATGAGATTGCCGATGCCATTAAGAAGGCAAACAGCAACGGAGAAATCTCCGGAGATAAGATCTATACCTCTGCTGTAGATGCCTTAGGCTATGGATATATCGGTATTAATGCCCACAATGTTTCTGTAAACAATGAGCCGGGAAGTGAAGCTTCCAAGAATCTTCGTCGTGCCTTTGCCACTATTTTCTCTGTATACAGAGACCTTGCGGTAAGCAGCTACTATGGAGACAGAGCAAGTGTAATCAATTATCCGATTACCAATACTTCCTGGGCAGCACCTCAGCCTACCGATGACGGATACCAGATTGCTTTCTCCAAGGATGCAAAGGGAGAACCCATTTATACCTCCGGAATGTCCGATGAGGATAAATATGCAGCAGCAAAGAAGGCGGCTTTAGGCTTCTTAGAGGCGGCAGGCTATACCGTGGCAGACGGAAAGATTACTGCAGCTCCTGCAGGAGCAAAGATGGAATATGAGGTTATCATCCCCGGTTCCGGAACAGGAGACCACCCCTCCTTTATGATTTTGACAGAGGCGCAGAAGGCCTTTGCGGAAATCGGTATGAAGCTTACCATTAACGATATTTCCAACAGTGCCGACCTGTGGAACAAGCTTCAGGCTAAGCAGGCAGAGATGTGGTGTGCGGCTTGGCAGGCAACACCGGATCCGGATATGTTCCAGATATATTACTCCGATATTGCAAATGGTGGTGCTAATCCCGGAGGTTCCAACTACCAGTACCAGATTGAGGATGCGTACTTAGATGCCATGATTCTTCAGGCAAGAGAGTCAACTGATCAGGAATACCGTAAGACCATGTATAAGGCTTGTCTTGACAAGATTATCGACTGGTCCTGCGAGGTACCAATCTACCAGAGAAAGGAAGTAACCATCTTCTCTGCACAGCGTGTTCAGGTGGATACCATTACTCCGGATATCAGCCCATTCTATAAGTGGTATGCTGAAGTTGAGAATCTTCAATTAGCAAAGTAAAAGTAAACGGATTGTTCCGTCTACATTTTTCGGGTAATAGCCGCGTTTCCTGAAGCTTTAGGAATGCGGCTATTCTTGATATGGAAGAGTAGGTTTTTCAGTGAAAAAGTATATTATCAAACGATTATTATGGTCCGTAGTGATTCTGTTTATCGTGGCTTTCTTGCTTTATATTTTAATGCGATCTCTACCAACCTCCTATTTGGAGCAGATCGCCAGACAGAAGTCTCAACAGCCCGGCTCCAAAAGCTTTGAAGAGTGGATGCAGCAGTTGGAGGCTACTTACGGCATGGACAAAGGAATCGTTCCCGGATTCTTTGCCTGGTTGGGCAAGGCTCTTCGAGGAAACTTCGGAGACAGCTGGAAGTACACCGTGCCGGTTACCCAGAAATTTAAAGAGGTAGTGGGTATTTCCTTTATCATGAGCTTTGTGGTTATGGTTTTGGAATTTGCGATTTCCGTGCCATTGGGAATTATTGCGGCAACCAAGCAGTATTCCTGGCAGGATAATGTGATTTCTATCGTGGCTTTGGCAGGAATTTCCCTTCCCACCTTCTTCACAGCTTCTCTTTTGAAGCTGGTATTTTCCGTGAAATTACAATGGTTCGACTTAGGCGGACTGGTGGGAAGAAATTACGATATTCTTTCTCCAAGCGGAAAGAAGATGGATATTGCTTTACACCTGGTTTTACCGATTCTTACCCTGCTGATTGCCAGCATCGGAGCGTATATGCGATATATTCGTACCAATATGCTGGAGGTATTAAATTCGGATTATATCCGTACGGCAAGAGCGAAGGGTCTTTCCGAGGGACGGGTAATCTATCATCATGCCTTCCGAAATACTTTGATTACGCTGGTAACCATCTGGGGTACCTCTCTTCCCGGATTATTTTCCGGAGCCATGATTACAGAGCAGCTCTTTTCCATTCCGGGAATCGGCTACACCTCTTATCAGGCTATGATTTCGGGAGACATTCCGTTCTCCATGTTTTACTTAGTGTTTATTGCCGTTTTGACCTTGATTGGAAACCTGCTAACGGATATTTTATATGCCGTGGTAGATCCTCGAGTTCGCATTGATTAGGAAAGGAGGGGAAAAGATGTCTGATTTAGAAAATTCTGTAGATAAAACTACACAAGAAACTGTGCAGAATACGGAAGAGTATAGCGATGCTAATGCATCGAAGAATGCTGAATATTCTTTAAGTGATGACCGACGCGTCAAAACCCTCTCCCCCGGAGCAATGGTGGCAAAGCGTTTTTTCCGAAATCGTATTGCGGTTTTGGGCATGGTGGTTTTGATTTTCATGTTTCTTTTCTCTTTCTTAGGAGGAGCCTTAATGCCCTACGGAGAGTCTCAGCTCTTCTATCGTAAGGACAGCCAAAGCCAGAAGTATGCCGGTGTTAAGGTGAACACGGAGCTTCGTTATCAGCAGGCGGAAAAGGACAGCTTCCCTGCCCTTGCCCAGGCCCAGTTCGTATTGGCCAAGGGAAAGAAGCTGACAGAGTTTGCCGCAGGAGGCGTAGACTACAGCTATGAAGAGGCGGGAAAAGACTTCTATATCATTAGCAAGAAGGGCAGTACAGACCCGGTAGCCTTTGCGGCAGTAGATACGGTGACTTCCGTTTCCGGGGAAGGACAGATTCCTTTTGCAGAGCAGTTAAGCATTTTAAAGGCCTTGACAAACGGAGAAAAGGAATATACGGAGGGGGGCAGCAGCTATACCCTTTCCGAGGATGGAACCGTAACAAAGGACGGAACTGCTTATGCTTATGCCAGCCGCTATGTGGTAAATGCCATTATGAGCGATGTGACCTTCTCTCAGAAGTTTAAGGAAGAGCTTCTGGAGCAGATTCAGGCGGGAGCTACCAGCTTTAGCTTTACCGACGATGACGGAGTAGAGGCAAACTATACCATGGAATATGATGCCACTTCCAAAACCTATAATATTCTGCAAAGCAGAGAGCAGATGGTCTATGACTCTTATTCTCCACCCAGCAAGGCCCATCCTCTGGGAACCGATAAGAACGGTATGGATATGTTGACCAGACTGATGTACGGCGGAAGAGTTTCTCTTTATATCGGCTTCGTAGTTGTGATTATCGAAACCGTTTTGGGAATGCTTCTGGGCGGTATTTCCGGATATTTCGGAGGCTGGATTGATTCCTTAATCATGAGAATTGTGGATATTTTCTACTGCATTCCCACCATTCCTATCTACATCATCATCGGTGCGGCTATGGATGCGATGAGGGTGGATCCTCAGATTCGTATGTTTTACCTGATGATTATTCTGGGATTTTTCGGTTGGCCTTCCATCACCAGATTGGTGCGTGGACAGATTCTTACTTTAAGAGAGCAGGAATTTATGACTGCGGCGGAGGCTACAGGCATTAAGCCCGTAAACCGAATCTTCCGACACCTTTTACCAAACGTTATTCCTCAGCTCATTGTTACCTGTACCATGAGTTTGGGAGGCGTAATTTTGACAGAGGCGGTATTGTCCTTCCTGGGACTTGGTGTAAAGTTCCCCTTTGCTTCCTGGGGAAATATCATTAACGATGTTAACAATACCTATGTCTTAAGTAACTATCTCTTCATTTGGATTCCTGCCGGTGTCTGCCTATTGCTTACCGTGTTGGCCTTTAACCTGGTGGGAGACGGCTTGCGAGATGCCTTTGACCCGAAGATGAAGCGATAAAAGGTTTCGGTAAAAAATCATGCTTTCCGGCATTTGCCTTGGAAAGCTGTAGGAAGATAAGTTGAGGATAGAAAATGGCAAGAGAAGACGGTTATCTTTCCGGAAAAGAATCCCGGAGGATATCGAAAGAAAATAGAAAAATCACCGCTGCCTTAGAGAAAAAGCGGAAGCGGAAAAATGTCCCGGAGTCGGAGTATTTGACGGAAATGAAGAATCCGGAGAATACGGTGGAGTTTGAGAATCTTCGGACCTATTTCTACACCGATGCCGGAACGGTAAAGAGTGTGGATTCCGTGAGCTTTTCCGTTCCCATGGGAAAAACCGTGGGGGTAGTGGGAGAGTCCGGTTGCGGAAAATCCGTAACCAGCCTTTCTCTGATGCAGCTTTTACAGCGGCCTCAGGGACAGATTGTGGACGGAGCCATTCGCTTAAATACTGGAGATAAGGTTTACGACATTACCAAGACCCCTGAGACAGTGATGCAGCACCTTCGGGGAAACTTTATGTCCATGATTTTCCAGGAGCCTATGACCTCCTTAAATCCGGTTTTCAAAATCGGAGACCAGGTGGATGAGGTGCTTTTGTTCCATAAGAGCGGTTATGAAACGAAAGAGGCGGCGAAGAAGCGTACCATTGAGCTTTTGGAAATGGTGGGCATTGCCAACAGTGAGGGCGTTTACAATATGTATCCCCACTAGCTTTCCGGCGGTATGCGTCAGCGTATCGTAATCGCCATGGCTCTGGCCTGCTCCCCCAAGCTGATTATTGCGGATGAGCCTACAACAGCCTTGGACGTAACCATTCAGGCCCAGATTCTGGATTTGTTACGAGGCTTAAAGGACAAGATTAACTCCT
>CALIEL010000238.1 GCA_938022235.1 Oribacterium parvum | reverse complement strand
TTTTACGGAAAGCGAAAAACCGTATTTTCCCTATAACAGAAGCACTCTGCCGTCTTCCGTGTGAAAAGCTCTTTCCTTACCGGCAGTGTCGGTAAGTGCCTTCAGTTCCTTTACATAGTCCTTTAATGCCTTTTTATTGAAATCTCCGTTTTCCAGCCATACGTGATATCTATCCGGAGTCAGCTCCACCGCCTCCCCGGAAAAATTGTAACGAAGGAGAGCTTGCAGGCTTTTGTTTTTTTCCTCCGCCACCGGCTTTAACTCTTCGGTTTTTGCCTCGGGCTTTTGATAAAAATCTCCCTCTCGAAGATCGATTCGGGAAGTTCCTTCCGAAATGGCCTGAATCAGCATGTTCCGGAATTTATCCCGATCGATTTTTCCGCTCCACTGCTCATCTCCCACCGTATAGCCCTTTCCGGGAATATAGGCGGTTAGAAACGCAGCTCTTGCTTCTTCATCACTGTCATGCTTTTCAAGATACTTTGTAATAAAAGCATCCAAAGCAGCTTCATCATAGTGCAGGCTTCCTTCTAAATCATAATTCTTTTTCTTTCCCAGAGAGAACAAGAGATAGAAGGAATCCGGTTTGGGAATATGAGAAAAGTCGGAATCATAACGAAGCTGAATATCCTTTCCGTAAAGATCCTCCTGATTGCCGTTTTTATCAATAATAACAAGATGATAGGCATCCTGCCTTTTTTGGGAAAATAATTCCTGAGCTTCCTCCCTCTTTAAAAGGGAAACATCAACATTTTCAATGTAGGTTCCGGGAAAAAAGCGACCGGACAGCAGACTTAAACCTATTAAAACAATGCATACTATGGATAAAATACTTATTCCCAAGGAGCATAACAACGCTTTTTTCAATTTCAATCCTTTCTAATCGTAAAGAACCTTCATAAGACAAAGTCCCTTCGCCGGTGCCGTGTAACCGGCTTTCTGCCTATCTTTTGCCTCAATAATCGAAGGAATATCAGTGGCTTTCCTTTTATTGTAGCCCACTTCTAAAAGAGTACCCACCATAATCCGAATCTGATACTGCAAAAATCCGCTTCCCTCGAAGTAAAACCGAAGCAGATTTTGACTTTTTTGGATACGAATACTGCTTATGGAACGAATGGTGGATTTCTTCATCTTGGGATTGCCGCAGAAGGATTTAAAATCCAGCTTTCCGATCAAAAACCGAGCCGCCTCCTGCATAGCCTCCAAATCCGGCTCTTCCTCCAGATGGAGCAAAATCTTTCGATCAAAAACCGGCTTTGTTTTTCCGATATAACAGGAGTAGCGATAGATTTTCCCCAGGGCATTATATCTTGCGTGAAAGCGGGGACTGACCTTCCTTACGGAGACAATGGCAATATCCTCCGGAAGATAACGATTTCCGTAATCCTGAATTTCTTCCTCGGAAAGCTCCGTATCTAAAAATACATTGGCACACATCCCTCTGGCATGCACCCCTGCATCGGTTCTGGAGGCACCGATAATCTCTACCCCCTCCTCATTGCCCGGAATTTTGGAAAAAACTCCTTCCAGCTTACCCTGAATGGTAGCTTCCTGCTCCTTCTGTTTTTCAAAGCCAAAATATCGCGATCCGTCATAGGCAACGATAAGCTTATAATTTTCCTTCATGAATATCCTTTATAAAATCTTTTGCTTTTCAACATGATTCTGCATCATTTGCATGAAAAGCTTCACCCGATTGCTCATGGGGTAATGGCTGTTGCTGACCAGATAAATTTTACGGAAGTAGCCGTCCTTTTGCAGAGGAAAATCCAAAAGCTCCTGGTTCTTAATCGCATTCCTTGCGGCAAGACGGGAAACTATGGCTACCCCGATGCCTTCCTTAACGGAAAGTAAGATGGCCCCGGTATTGGCAAAACGGGCAACCACCTTCATTTCCTCCGGCTTTAAGCCCATCTGTGTCAAAAGATTTACCGCCTCTTTTTTCGTGCCAGAACCGTTCTCCCGCATCACAAAATCTGCCTTTCGCAAGAAAGAAAGGTCCCCTTCCTTCTGCTTATTCTGGTAAAATTCCGTATTGGGAGTGACCAATATCAACTCATCTTCATAGAAAGGCAGGAAGTTGCAATTGGACATGGGAACGATGGATCCGGAAAAAGCCAAATCCGCCCGGTGTTCAGCCACATCGGTCACTGCTCCCTTGCTGTCTGTCTCATGAATACGAAACTCTGTATTCGGGTATCGTTTACTAAAGTTTGCCAAAATACCGGGAAGCAGGTATTGGGCCGGAATGGAGGATGCGGAAATAATAATTTCATTCACCTCTTCCTTCTCTTCATCCTTGAAGGCATTCCGAATCTTATTGGAAAGATTCACAATATCCTTGGCATAGAGATAAATCTGCTCTCCTTCATTGGTGGTATGCACTTCTTTGGTGGTTCTGTTAAAAAGCTGTACCCCCAAATCCTCTTCCAAACTACTGATATAAGAACTCACCGTAGGTTGGGTAAGATATAACTCCTTGGCCGTCTGTGAAAAACTTTTGTTTTTTACGATACGTACAAATGCTTCTAGCTGTTTAATATTCATGCTACGTCTCCTTGTTGCCTTAATTGCTATTGCTTTGCAAGTTTTTTAGTAGAGAATAATGTTTTTCTCTTCTAATTCCCTTACTTCTCCTATACAGGATACCGTCGTATCTAAATTTGCCTTTTCAAAAGCTTCCAGCACTCGTTCCTTTTCTTCCATGGGAATACTGTAAAGCAATCCTCCGGAAGACTGGGGATCAAAGAGCAAATCCTGAAATGCCGTGGAAATTCTGCTGACATCCACTTTCCCCTCCTGGAACTTCCGGTTAGCGTAAGCCCCTGCCGGAATCATGCCCAATTCCGCATACTCCAGGCTCTCCGGAATATAGGGTATGGAGGAGGAATCCAAGTGAAAAGTCACCTTGCTGGCCTCTGCCATCTCCAAAGCATGTCCCATCAAACCGAAGCCGGTAATATCCGTGCAGGCATGAACCGTAAACCGGTCCATCACTTCTTTTCCCTTTCGGTTTAAAGAAGCCATGACACGGTAGGACTCCTCTTTTGCTCTTTCACTGGCAAATTCCACCTTAGCGGCGGTATTAATAATTCCTGTACCAATCTGTTTCGTTAAAAGAATACAGTCCCCGGGTCTGGCTCCGTAGTTTTTCTGAATCTTCTTGGGATCTACAAGACCGGATACGGTAAGGCCGTAGAAGGGCTCATCATTTTGAATGGAATGTCCTCCAATCAAGATGGCTCCGGCTTCTTTCACCTTATCCGCTCCTCCCTTCATAATTTCCGATAAAACATCAGGAGAAAGGCAATTCGGAAAACCGACTATATTCAAGGCTACCTTGGGAATGCCTCCCATCGCATAAACATCGGAAAGGGCATTCGCCGCTGCAATCTGTCCAAACAGATAGGGGTAATCCACTACCGGAGTGAAGAAATCCACTGTTTGAATCATTGCCAGATCCTCCGTAAGCTGGTAAACCGCTGCGTCATCAGAAGTATCCAACCCTACCAATACATGAGGATCAAAATCAAATTTTGGAAGCTTGCTCACAACCTGAGCAAGTGTCTCAGGACCTATTTTCGCGGCTCAGCCGGAAAGCTTGGTCATCTGAGTTAATCTAAGTTTACTCATCTAATCTCCCTTACTTAACAAAGCAGGGAAAGGTACAGAACCCCTTCCCTGTTAATTCTATATCAGCTTTCTATTGTACGGTTTATCTATAAAAAGTCAAGATAAGACAGGACTTTCTCGGCAATTCCATCCCAGGATAGACTACCCATGGAAATCATTTTAGAATACTCGCTATCCATACATAGAGCAATTTGTTTTTCTAAGCGTTCCTCAAATATCGGAAGAGCTTCCTCCGGTATTTCATCCGCATTTTTACGAGGAGGCAACTCTACAAAAAAGATCGGTGCTGTGGGAAGATTTTCTGAAAAAAACTCTTCCAAGCCTTCCAAAGCCGTAAGAACCACCTTGTTCCCACAGGCCAAGGACTCAATCACCGTCATGGGTACTGCATCAAAGAATGAAGGCAGAAGAAAACAATCGGAAAACTCATACCAGGGTACCAGGTTGGCATAGTCCAAACGACCTAAAAAGTGAATGGGATAGCTACAGGTTTTGGCCAGGGCATATACCGCCTCCTTCTCCTCCTGATTTCCGTTATCCCCAATCATAAAGAGGCGAAAATTCTTCCTTCCCTTTTGAGAAAGAGCCTCCAGGCTTCTTAAAAGAGAAAATACTCCCTTTTTTTCTCCCAGCTTTCCGGCAAAAAGCAAGTCTATACTTTCTCCCTTGCTAAAAATTTCTCCTGAAGCAGTTTGAATCTCTCTTCTTCTGGGAATACCATGGGGACTGACCACATCTCCTGTGGGTAAGCCAAGAACTTCCGAATTATAGCCAATGCCGATATTTACCACCTTCTCAGGATTCACACCATAAAGACGAAGAACCTCCTGTCTCTGTGCCTCCTTAGGTGTAAATATTTTATCCAGCTTTTGAATGTTTCGGATAATTCTTTCCTTTTCCAAATCATGCTTTTCCATTTGACGAAGATCCGTATTATGGCAAAAAGCAAAGATAGGAATATCGGGACATTTTTCCCTCACCAAGGCAGTAAGCAGATATAGATGATGACAAAGAATCAAATCCGGGGAAAACCCGGACAATACTTCTTCCAGCTTTTTAGAAAAAGCCCTTTCAAACTGTTCCAACATTTCCTTCGTCAAATCCTTATATCTGGTACTGTTGTAAGGCATCTCATCACTCATTCCCAAAACCGGATAGGGCAATTCTTCCGATTCATAATACACCGGAAAAAAATCCACGGAAGGAATATCCGGAAGCTTGTCTTCCCTGGTGACCCCGCAAATCACAGCCTGCTCTTCTCCAAGATGCTGATAAGATTTCAGAATCTCTGTCAGGTAAATGCCGGAGCCCGTGCTACTGGGTTTTTGTGTAATAATACTGAGTATTTTCATCTTCCCTCCTACTGAAAAAGACTGCCCAAAAAGGGCAGTCTAAACGGCAAATGCCGGAATCTTTGGCGAAGGTGTGTGAGAATCGAACTCACCTAGGATGTTCTACACATCCAACACTGGTTTTGAAGACCAGGAGGCTCACCAGGTACCTATCCACCTCCAAAGGAACACTGCACACTATACCATAGAAAAAAATGCTCTGTCAAATCTCGAATAGATTCATAGGAAATCACAATAAATTTCTATAGAAAATTCCTATAGAGTAAAAAAAGTGACAAAGCAAATTTCAAAAATTTCTAAAACAGAATTTCATGTACGGCACTGGGCTCAAGACCGGCTTCCTTACAAGCCGCCAAAGTGCTCTCTCTATTCTCCAAAGCCGTACTCCAGGCAAGTCCGCAGCCTGCGGAAATCACGGAAGGAAGGGGAATCAGTCGTCCCGGCAGGTCCTTCTCCTTTCCCAGCTTCTCCATCTGTAAGGCATCCACCGTATTATGAAAGCTTAAGATGCATTGTAAAGATTTCTCTCTCATTATGGTTTAATAATCTTATCGGACTGCATCTGTGTTTCCACGATCTCATACATATTGGAAATAATACCTACAGCCACCTTCTCCTTAATTTTATAGTAGTCTGCACAAAGCCCGCAGGTCATAATCTTCACACCGGCTTTCTCCAGAGTCTTTAAGTCGGAAAGCACCGGAGAATCCTCTGAAGTCAAATAAGCTCCGCTGTTGTAGAAAACCATTGCCGTTGGCAAAGGATCCACATTGCTCAAAGCGAAAACGAAGGACTTAATCAAAGTATGTCCAAGCTCCTCTGCACCCTCTCCCATCTTGTTGGAAGAAAATACCACAGTACAAGTAGCTTCCTTCTCCTTGGATGTACCCTCCTGCTTCTTCACTTCAATACGAACCTCAAATTCTTTCTCAGAAAGCTTTTGGGAAGCTACCGCGTACTGAAATTTCTGTCCCAGTCTCTGCAAATTCTGTACTGCGGTCTCATTATCCACCAGTACGGTAAGAATTCCTTCCTGCATTTCCTCCATAGCCTTCTTTGCTTCCACTACGGGAAGAGGACAAGCCAAGCCTTTACAGTCTAAGTTTTTATCCATTTTGCTTCTCCTTTCAATAATGATTCTCCTAAACTATAAAAAATTCAGGAGAAAAAGTCTAATAAGAAATTATTATAAAAAGACTGTTTATATTTCAAATTAATATAAATAGTCTTTTTTATCTATCTACTACTTTTACTTCCCTTTTCGGTTCTCTAGCCTTCCTCCGAAAGAATTCGAATGGCCTCCACCGCCTTGGCCACTTCCTCCTCCGTATTAAAATGAGAAAAGCTAAAGCGAACACAGCCCTGCTCCACATTGTTTAAAGCCTTATGCATAAGAGGTGCACAATGCCCTCCTGCTCTGGTGGCAATATTAAAACGGGTAAAGAGTTCATCACTGACCATGGCGGAATCATAGGCATAGAGATTCATGCTGACAATAGGACAGCGTTTTTTCTCCTGAAAATTTCCGTAGAGCTTTACACCGGGAAGGGACTCAATTCCCTTTTTAAACTGCTCCATTAGGCTAAGCTCTTTCTCTCGGATAGTTGCAATACCTTCTCTTTGAATATAGGCCACCCCCTCATGAAGTCCTGCAATGCCATGGGCATTTAAGGTTCCTGCTTCCAGGTGATTCGGATACTCTGCCGGCATATCTTCATTATAGGTTTCCACCCCGGTTCCTCCGTAAGATAAAGAGCGAAGAGAAATTCCTTCCTTAATCAGCATTCCCCCGGTACCCTGAGGCCCCAAAAGGGATTTATGTCCAGTAAAGCACAGGATGTCAATACCCAGCTTTTCCACGTCAATATCATAAACTCCTGCAGTCTGAGAAGCATCCACAATCCAAAGCAAGGATTTTTCTTTCACAAAGGCGGATATTCTTTCTAAATCCACCAGATCCCCTGTCAGGTTGGAGGCATGGGTATGAACGATGGCTTTGGTATTTTTCTTCCAAAGCTTTTCTAAAGAAGCATAGTCCAGGATACCATTCTCATCCAAACCGCAAAAGGACAG
>CALIEL010000237.1 GCA_938022235.1 Oribacterium parvum | reverse complement strand
AATTTGCCCGCAAAAGGCACTATAATAATTGTCAGGAGATTAGTTATATCTAACCCAAGAATTAAGAACACAATCTCTCAAAACAAGGAGAGCACAATGCAGGAATTAAAATATTTGATAGATAAGGAAATAATAAGGCGAGAGGAAGACTTCATTACGGACATCATTTATACTATGAAGAACGGAAGGGCGGATATTCATTTGTATGATGTGTTTCCCGGTGTTCAACTGATGATAACAACTTTTGAAAGTGAAACCTGTTATCAGGATGGTATGGAGCAGGATGTCATCAGCATAAACCATTGCTTCAAAGGGCGGTTTGAATGTGTTTTTGACAACAGAAACTGTGCGTATATGGGTGAAGGCGATATTGCAATCAATAATGTTTTACATTCTCCCATTGCCTCATCCTTCCCTTTGAATTATTACTCCGGTTCCACCATAATTCTTTATCCACAGCTATGCAAAACAGTACCGGAATTGAACAGCTTCGGCATAGATACAGATATTTTGACCAGAAAATATTCCCTGGATACTCGTTGTATGGTGTTTCGACGTAATGAGAATGTGGAACATATATACAGAGAATTGTATCGCAGCCTTACTCAACCGGAGTTGCCATATTTGCGCCTGAAAATATTGGAGCTGCTGTATCATTTCCAGGCCAGGCAGACTGTTCTGGAAGAAAATCACGAATATATGGCGAAACCATTGACTGAAAAAATTAAACATGTCAGGAACCATCTGATTGAAGATTTGGAACATTCTGTCAGCCTCAAGGAGCTGGCGGCAGAGCATGAAATCAGCCTGACGCAACTGAAAACCAGCTTCAAACAGGTTTATGGCGAAACCCCTTATGTCTATTTGAAAAGATATAAGATGCACATAGCTGCAAAACTGCTGTTGGAAACAAAGCAGCGTGTAATCGAAATTGCGGCGGCAATGGGGTATCAGAATCCAAGTAAGTTTACAGAGGCGTTTTTCTCCGTCATGGGAAAGAGACCTTTGGAATATCGAAAACAGAATGAAGAACAATAGATTGGAGTGTCATGTATGGCACTCCATTTTCTTTGACCTTTTGGATTATTTTTGTATTGCTGCGACTTTTCGGGGTAGATGAAGCAGTCGTTTCTCGTTTAAAATGTGTTGTGGTTAGCAGATGCTAACTGCATACTGCATACTACATAAAAATGAAATGGCTTGGAATCTCCTGCCATTTTCAAGAAAGCGAAGGTGTCGTTATGAAAACAAAACTTACTACAAAAGACTTAATTTCCGCAGGTGCATTCGGAGCAATCTACCTTGTCCTGCTCACTGTATTATCGTCAATGATACTGCCTATCGTTCCAATACTCTATCTGGCAACACCGCTGATTGCCGGCATTATATTAGGCTCGGTGTATATGCTGTATTCATTGAAAGTCCCCCGCACCGGCTCTATTTTTATTCTCGCTGTGCTTGTAGGACTGATTACCTCTATGGCTACATTTTATCCGCTGATTGCCGCTATCGTATGGGGCGTGATAGCAGAACTTATCGTAGCCGGAAAACGCCGCAATTCTGCCAAAGCTCTTATCGCAAGCTACTGTGTGTTTAACCTGACCTCGATGGGCCCGTTCTTTGCAATTTTGATTGCGAAAGATGCGTTTCTTTCCATCTGCACTACATATTATGGGGCTGAGTATGCTGCTACACTCGATTCTCTGACTCCGAATTGGATTATTGTAGTATTCATTGCACTGGCTCTGTTGGGCGGACTTCTGGGCGGTCTGTTCGGTAAGCGTATTCTGACCAAGCATTTTGTGAAAGCCGGTATTGTTGCGTAATGACGCAGAAAAATTCAAGAACTGTGTTAGATCCGAGAAGCAAGCTGGCGGTATTTGTCGCTGCTTGCTTCTCGACTTTTTCAGGTATGACGTATATTCAGGAGATTGCCCTGATTCTGTTTTGCGGTATTACAATGCTGGTTTGTAAAAAGTGGCGGTGGACGTTGAATGTTTCCATTACATTTGCAGTTATGTTCTTATGTGACTTGTTTGTGGTGGGAAGATTGTCCGGCCCGCCCCAATATGCAGCCCTGTTGTTGTGCCATGTGCTTCGGTTTTTGCTTCCTCTGTTTGGCGCCTTTTATATTGTCACGAAAACCTCAACCGTGGGACAATATATCAGCGCGTTTATGGCGATGCACCTGCCAAATGTGGTCATTATTCCCATAGCGGTCATGTTTCGTTTTGTGCCCACGCTGACAGAGGAATGGCAGGTCATCACACAGGCAATGCGTCTGCGTGGAATGGCTCTGTCCATAAAAAATGTACTGCGTCGCCCTCTGTATATGCTGGAAAATATGTTAGTGCCGTTTCTTTTGCAAAGTTCGGCGATTGTGGATGAAATGTCCGCAGCAGTTATGGCTCGTGGATTTGATAAAGACCATCCCCGAAGCAGTTTCCTTGAAGTGAAGATGAAGGCGCTGGATTGGATATTTGTTGCAGTTTCCGTCATTGTCCTTGTATGGAATCTGCTTTGGTGAGAGGGGAGGATTTTTATGGTAACATTTGAAAATGTATCATTTTCCTATCAGACGGGTATGGAAACGCCTGCTTCCTCTGTAGTATTAAAAGATGTGAATCTGCACATCAAAAAGGGCGAATGTATTGTCCTGTGCGGAAAAAGCGGCTGTGGAAAAACCACAATGCTGCGTCTTGTCAATGGGCTTGCACCACATTTTTACGCTGGAAACCTACAGGGAGCTGTAAGGGTACATGGCATGGACATCCCCTCGTCTGATCTGCCGAAAATCTCAAGATTTGTGGGAAGTGTTTTTCAAAATCCACGGACTCAGTTTTTTCACATGGATACCACAGGGGAAATGGCATTTAATCTGGAAAATCAAAATATGCCAAGGGAGAAAATGAAAAAGCGGCTTGAGGAAGTCGCTTATCATCTGCATTTGGAGGAACTGCTGGAACGGGACATTTTTGAACTGTCCGGCGGGGAAAAACAGCAGATTGCCTGTGGCTCTGTCTATGCGTCCTTGCCAGAGGTGGTGGTATTGGATGAGCCTTCGTCCAATCTGGACATGGAAAGCATACAAAAGCTGCAAAAGCTGATTCGCACCATGAAAGAGGACGGAAAGACAATTTTAATGTCCGAACATCGCCTATGGTATCTTAGCGGAATGACTGACCGATATATCTTAATGGATAACGGACGGATTATCAGGGAATACGAGCCGAAAGAAATAAACGCACTGACGCAGCAGGAAAGGACTGCTTTGGGGCTTCGTGCAGTCAATCCGCAGCAGCTTCATATCATGCCCGAAACCGCGAATCGAAATTTGAATCAGGAACCGGCAATCGAAATCCACGGTCTGACCTTTAACCGTGGGCAGCGCCAGGTATTGGATATTCGCCACCTGGCAATTCCAAAAGGAGCGATTGTTGCGGTCATTGGCGAGAACGGTGCAGGTAAGTCCACGCTGAGTTTATGCCTTGCGGGGCTTCTCAGGCATAACGGAACGATTATGATAGAAGGAAAAACAGTTCCGAACAAAAGACTGCCGGAAACAGCTTTCCTTGTCATGCAGGAGGCAGGACACCAGCTTTTTAGCGACAGTGTAATGGGTGAGCTTACGCTAAACAATCCTTCTTTAACAGAGGAACAGGCACAGGCGGTACTCCGTGAGTTAGGGTTGGCGGGATTGGAAAACAGACACCCCGGTTCTCTTTCCGGCGGACAGCAACAGCGGCTTTCTCTTGCAACAGCGATCTGTAACCGACGTCCGGTCATGCTGTATGATGAGCCAACCAGCGGACAGGATGGGGACAATCTGCTTCGCACTGTAGAAATCATACGAAAAGCGAACGAGAATGCCGTATGCTCTCTTATCGTATCCCATGACCCGGAGCTGATTGCCCGCTGTGCCACACATATTTTACATATTCATGCAGGAGAAGTAAAAAAGCTCCTGCCATTAGATGAAAGGGGGAACATCTATATGTGGAAAGTATTTAGAGAAGATGCACAGATAAGAAAACCGCAAAAAACCGGTATTCCAAGATTGTTGGAATTTACGGCTCCATTTGGTCCCATGCTCTTTCTCTCCCAGCTTCTTGCCGGAGCGAGTGCATTATTGCTGTTAGCGCCGTTTCTTTGTGTTTATTTTGCCGCAAGGGAGCTTTTGGATTTCCTGCTTGGCGGCAGCATAGATGCGTCTGCGTTGGCGTATTGGGGGCTTTGGGCGCTTGGGTTTGAACTGGCAGGCTTGATTGTCAATTTTATTGCCCTGCTTTTGTCTCACAAAGCTGCTTTTCATACGGAACAGAATTTGAAAATGGCAGTATTGGAACATCTGTCAAGGCTGCCTCTGGGATATTTTGAAGAAAACAACAGCGGAAAACTGCGGAAAATCATAGATGAAAACAGTAAACAGACAGAAAGCTATCTGGCACATCAGCTTCCTGACCTCGTAGGGGCACAGGTGTCTATGGTTGCTGCGGCGCTTCTCATGCTTGCGGTTGACTGGCGGATTGGACTTCCTGTGCTGGTGCTTATGATGATCGGTTTTGCGTTTCAAATGTCTATGATGGGTGAAGAAACCATGAATTTTATGAAACGCTATCAGGATGCGCAAGAGGACATGAGCCATGAAGCGGTGGAGTACGTCAGAGGAATTTCCGTCATTAAAATCTTTGGTCAGTCCGTTCATTCGCTGCGCCGTTTCAAAGAAGCCATCCATGCCTACCGGGATTACGCCTTAGCCTATACGATGGCCTGCAAGCCGGGGTATGTGGCGTTTAATACTGTGGTAAACTCCTCGTTTCTTGCCTTGATCCCGGCAGCCTTGATTGGTATGGCAGCCGCGGCAGATTTGGAAACATTTGCACAAAACTTTTTATTCTATTTGATTTTTGCACCTGCCTGTGCAGCTATGCTGAACAAATTGATGTATATGACCAACTACAAGATGCAGGCTGTGGAATCCATGCGGCGCATTGATGAAATCCTGCTGACAAGGGAGCAGGCAGAGCCAAGAGAGTTCAAACTGCCGCAGGGTAATGATGTAAGATTCAACCATGTGACTTTTACTTATCCTACAGGCGAGGGCCCTGCCATTTCCGATGTCAGCTTCCTTGCGAAAGGCGGAACCGTGACTGCTTTGGTGGGACATTCCGGCTCAGGCAAAAGTACCATAGGCTCTTTAATTCCACGGTTTTATGATATTCAGGAGGGGTGCATTTCCATCGGAGGCGTAGCACTTTCTTCCATGAACAGGAAGGCGTTGATGGAAAGAGTTGCCTTTGTATTTCAAAATCCAAAGCTGCTGAAAGCAAGCATTGAAGAAAATGTCCGGGGCGGGAAAAAGAACGCAGCCGCAGAGGATATTTTGAACGCTCTGCATTTAGCTGGATGTGATGATATTCTCGAAAAACTCCCTGATGGAATCCATACGATGATTGGAGGAAAAGGTGTATATCTTTCCGGTGGCGAAATACAGCGGCTCGCTATTGCGAGAGCAATATTGAAGGATGCCCCTATCATCGTTTTGGACGAGGCCACCGCTTTTGCAGACCCGGAAAATGAAGCACAGATTCAACAGGCATTGAATGAACTGACAAAAAACAAAACGGTAATTATGATTGCGCACCGTCTCTCTACTATTACCGATGCAGACCAAATCATCGTGATGAAGGGCGGACAGATAGCGGAGTACGGCAGACATGAGGAATTAGCTGCAAGACAGGGCGAATATGCCCGTATGTGGACAGAATATCAGAAGTCAATTCGCTGGCAGATGGATAACGCAGGAAACACCGCAGGGGTGCACCATGATGCCCTGAAAAGCGGGCAGGAACAGGAGGCTGCAACATGCTGAAGAATTTACTCGGATTGAGCGATGACGGAGTGCGTGAACTGAAAAGGGGTATCGCTGCCACAGCGATTTCCAATTTAGCGATTATGGCTCCCGTTTCGCTTTTAATGATGGTAACGATGGCGCTTTTAGATAAAATATGTGGCGGCGAAGGTTTTACCCTCCGGTCAGATGTCATTTTGCTGATGGCAATAGGGCTTTGTGGAATTATCTTTTTAACACAATGGGTGCAGTACCATCTTACCTATACGGTTGCCTATCGGGAAAGCGCAAACCGGCGAATTACTCTGGCAGAAAAGCTGCGGCGGCTTCCGCTCTCTTTCTTTGGGCAGCGTGACCTTTCCGACCTGACGTCCACGATGATGGGTGACTGCTCAAAACTGGAACGGATATTCTCAAATGCAGTTCCGGGGCTGTTTGGAACAATCGTGATGTTCCTTGTGATTTCCGCCTGCCTGCTCTGTGTCGATTGGCGTATGGGACTTTGCATTGTTCTTCCCGTTCCTGTTGCCGGTGTGATTGTATTTGCCGGAAGAAGGATGCAGCAGAATGCGGAGGAAAAGAATTACGATGCCTATCGTGCCGCTTATGACGGTGTGCAGGAGTATCTTGATGTAGTTTCTGAACTTCGTTCTTCTGGAACGGAGCAGGAATATTTAGCCGGAGTAAGAAAAAAACTGGACAATGTAATTGCGTGTGCATTTCGCAATGAGCTTGTTCCCGGTACAGTAGTTACGCTTGCACAGTTTGTCCTTCGCTTCGGCCTGGTGACGGTGTTGCTTGTAGGCGGGGTTTTAATGACACAGGGAAGCCTCTCTGTTAATATGTTCCTGCTTTATCTGCTGATAGCAGGCAGGATTTATGAGCCGTTTGGCTCCTGCTTCATGCTGATGGCTGAAATGTTCTCCGCACTGGTCAGTATCCGCCGGACAAAAGAAATGGAGGCTACTTCGGAACAGACCGGTGCGAATGTCTGCAATAATCAAGGCTTTGATATTGAATTTTCCAATGTGGAATTTTCCTATAAGGATACCCCTGTGTTGAAAGGCGTTTCCTTTGTAGCAAAGCAGGGGGAAATTACTGCGCTTGTAGGACATTCCGGCAGTGGAAAATCAACCGTATCCCGATTGGCAGCCCGCTTTTGGGATGCAGATAAGGGAAAGGTTCTGCTCGGCGGCGTGGATGTAACGACCATAGAGCCGGAGGTGTTGTATCGAAACTACTCCATTGTTTTTCAAGATGTTACCCTGTTTGACAATACCATAATGGAAAATATCCGGCTTGGTCGGCAAAACGCCACGGATGAGGAAGTGATAAAAGCTGCCAAAGCAGCAAGGTGTGAGGAATTTGTCTCCCGTTTGCCGGAGGGGTATCAAAGCAGAATCGGAGAAAACGGCTGTACCCTTTCCGGTGGCGAACGCCAGCGAATTTCCATCGCCCGTGCGATTTTGAAGGATGCGCCGGTCATTATTCTGGATGAAGCTACCGCATCTATGGATGTAGAAAATGAAAGCATGGTGCAGGAGGCGTTATCTGAACTTCTGCGCGACAAAACTGTACTCGTGATTGCTCACCGTATGCGTACTGTGGCAGGGGCAGACAAAATCGTGGTGCTGGAAGATGGCAAGGTTGCAGAACAGGGTAGACCGGAAGAGTTGATGAAGCATGGTGGTATTTTCAGCAATATGGTAAGGCTGCAGGCGGGAAGCTAATAAGATTATCTGTCATATGTTATTGGTTAAAGGACAAGGCAGCACCCTTTTTGCGTGCACTGCCTTGTCCTTTACTATTGATTTTTGGGAGATGTGGGGCAAATCCGCATCCCTTTGAAGATTGGACGGGAGTCCTTAATCGAGTAGGAGGGGGTGATTAACCCCCGTCCTCTCACACCACCGTGCGTACCGTTCGGTACACGGCGGTTTCAATAGTTTACGTGCACTGACTGGTACGCAAGAGTGAGATCATAAAGGCCCCATCGTACCAGTCTTTCTTTTGTTAGAGCTCTTTTGACCGCTCCTGTGTTGGTCGTCCACCAGTATCCGCGACGGCATCCTGCCGCTTGATGTGCAAAATATTCCGGAACGCCCAGTCCAATCAGCTTACGCTTCTTTGTCTTGAACTTCTTCCATTGTTTCCAAATGCACATACGAATGCGGTGACGCAGCCATCCATTCAGAGCATCGACTTGATTCTTCATGCTTGCGGTTCCGTAGTAGTTCATCCACCCTCTTACATAGACCTTTATCTTTTCAAGTGCCGGTCTGATGCTTTGACAGCGTTTTCGGGAAGAAAGCTCTCTCAATCGGGCTTTGAACTTTTCCATCGACTTTGCATGAACTCGGATAAATATTCCGCTTCCGTTCCTTCCCAGTGCAAAGCCGAGGTACTTAAAATTTCGGATTGCAAATGCACTGACCACACGGCTTTTCTCCTGATTCACCTTCAATTTCAAGGTTTCTTCCAGATACTTCGTGCTCGTCTCCAGTAATCTCTTTGCCGCTCGTTCGCTCTTTGCCAATAGGACAATGTCGTCCGCATAGCGTATGCACGGAACTCCACGTCTCAGATACTCCTGATCAAATTCATTGAGGTAGATGTTTGCCAACAGCGGAGACAGATTCCCTCCCTGTGGCGAACCTTCCTCTGTATCGATGACCACTCCATTTTCCATGACTCCGCTTTTCAGATATCGCTTTACCATCTGGATGACACGCTCATCCTTGATCTCTCTGCGTAGCAGGTTCACCAGAATGATATGGTTCAGTGTGTCAAAGTATTTGGACAAGTCTAGACTTACCGCTTGGGTATATCCTTGCTCCGCATACTCCTTTACCTTCCGTATGGCATCTTTTGCGCTCCGTCCGGGACGATAGCCGTAGCTTCCATCTGCAAACAGAGGCTCATAAATCGGCATCATCTGTTGTGCCATGGCTTGCTGGAT
>CALIEL010000236.1 GCA_938022235.1 Oribacterium parvum | reverse complement strand
GTTCCCACATAGTTCTGCTCCTTGTCTCGAACAGCCATATAGCGCACCAGGAAGGGTTTTCCGCCTTTCTCCATCCAGATAGGAACTTCATCTTCCTTTCCCTCCCGGAAGTTTCCGATAATCATACGCACCATAGGTTCCACTTTGGGAGGATGACAGGAAAATACTTCCCGATCAATGGCCATTTGCGGGCGTTTAAAGACCTTTGGCCCTTCATTAAAGAAACGGTTGATATTGTCCTTATCCACGAAGGTAATCTCCACCGGAAGGGTATTTAACATGGCGATCAGCTCATTTTTCTTTAAATGTCCACCGGGCATGATGATTTCTCCATCCCTTGCAGAAGAGGGCTCTCCGCTATTCCCGGATTTTCCTTCCAATGATTCTACCCTGCGAAGCAGATCCTCCAGCATTTTACCGGCTCCCTGAGGAAGTTCAGCAGCATGAAAATCTTCGGAATGTTCCTTGGAAGCTTCTTTCCCGGATTTTTCTCTTTCTGAATTTCCTGCACTTTCGGCTACTCTCCACTTTTCCGGAGTATTGCCGTTTTCTTCCGCTTCCTTCCAAGTTTCATTTTCAACGGAAAAACAAGCATCATAGTCTTTGGAATCGAAGTAAATCTGTATCCACTCCTCCTTTTGAAATTGTAAGGCACACATGGGGAAGAGAATATTTTCCTCCTTATAAATCATCTCCTCCATACGGTTCCGTACAGCAAGATAATTCTTTAAGAAAAAGCTGTTTAGGATACTTTCCGCAATCTCCGCTTTGCTTCGAATGTAATCTTCTTCCTCATCATCCAGATCTTCTCCGGTGTTCTTGAGTGCTCTCACGCCCTTGCTCTTCTCGCTAAGCTCTCTGTTCAGTTCTCCCAGAGTATCTCGAATCTCATCATCCACTGTCCACATGACTTGAGAAGGCCCGGAAATGTCGTATTTCACTTTTAAAAGCGGATAGAGAAGGTCGCCCTTCTTCGCATAGTGCACAGTAAAGGAACGGAGTTTATTAAGCTCCTCTGAAAATGCAGCAAGCAAATCTTCCCAATCCGGCGTCTCTTTTGCTCCCTCTGCTCCTTGTGCTCCTTTTACTCCTTCTGCTCCTTCTGCTTTTTCTGCTTTATTTTTTCCGCCGGCTTTTCCGGAAAGGTTCTCTACTAAGCTTTCCCATCTTTCCTTCGTATTCTCCAAATACTGCCCGAGAGCCTCATTTTCCTTCGTGAATGTGGAAAGAGGATGACCGGGAATCTGAATCAATGCATCCGCCTCTAGGCTTTTATTGATGTAGTTTTTCTCCTCTTTCCCTGCCTGATTCTTTAAAGAAGCCTGAACGGCTCTTTCCGCATTGGCAATCTTCTCTTCCCTAGTATCTCCATGGAAAAGAGCAGAATGCACATCACAAAGTTTTTGTACTTTCGAAAGAGGCATACCGGACTCCATGAGCCCCTGCTCCGCCCTCATGATTTCCGCGGAATCCACGTCCTTAAAATCCCGAACAAAATCTGCACGCACAGACTCCAAATCCTCCCCCTCCGACAGACGATCCAAAAGCGAACGCAAGGCTTCTGCACGATCTTCCGGAGCTTTCGCTGTTTGAGCCGCCTCAGCTGCCAGAGCTGCCTGGACTGTCTGATCTGCATCATCTGAATCAGCAGGAAGTGGCTTTCCTCCATCCGTAATCTCAAAACCCTTTTCCCGGAATGCACGAACAATCTTCTCCATAGGAATCTTCTTCATCTGAGAACCCTTCTTCAGATTCATAATCCGACCTACAGAAGCCAGCATGGCAGGATTCTTAATTTCCGTGAACCCTAAATCAGCCATGATGTCTGTAACTTCCGGATACTCCTTTACAAGGGATGCTACACTTTTATCCAAATCCAAAATCTTATCCATTTTCTTCTCCTTCTAATTCCACTGATTTCTTCTGACAAGCTATGAGGCAGATTTACTTTTTTCACTTGCCGGATAGAATCAAATCATTATTTTCGATATTAGACTGCTGTATATACTATATTTCCTATTAGTATAATCTAATTATCTTTATAAAAGAAAATGAATTTGTTGCATAGGCAACAAACAGAATAATATCTTATATCTTCAACTGCAGCTGATCTCATTGGTAAACAAAAGATAACAATTTATAATAAAAGTAAAGACAGGAATTTCTTGCAACATTCAAACTGTCTATTCCAAGAAAATTTCTGTCTTTCACATGATCCGAAAACTATTTCACTACCGATACCTGCTCCGGAGTAAATTCAATCTTAAGAATCATTCCCATTCCTTTTGCCAAGCGCTGAAGAGTCCTAATAGATGGATACTCCACATAGGCCTCGGTATATTCGACAATTTTGTCGTAATCAAAGCTGTCAAAGCACTTCCGAAAGATTTCACGCTTCTTGATCATCAGATCCCAGGAGAGGCCAGACTGCATGGCCTCCATCATCAGAAACTCAAACTGCTTCTGATCGTTATGCAGCGGGATGCCCCATTCGGTATCGTGATATGTTTTCATGGCTTCAAACCGGAAGCCCCAGTCACAACTGCTCATGACCACCACTCCGGCACCAGGTCATGCAGGGAAGCAACCTGTTTATTTTCATAATCCACCATGATCTCCACATCGCCAAATCTCCCAGGCACCAACTGCGCCATAAATTCTCTGCAAGCTCCGCATGGCGGTATGGTTTTACCTTCCGCATTGATCTCAATAACCTTTCGAATTTCATTTTCACCGCAAGTAAGCATATGAAACATTATATTCCGTTCTGCGCAAATACCTAAAGAGCAAGCTGTATCTACACAAACTCCGACGTAAATGTTTCCTGATTTGGCGAAACATCACGTTCATTGATAGTAGCTCTGGCTACCTCATATAGTTCCTTCTAGGTTCTCATATCTGACTAATTCCTTATAAACTGATGTTCTGACACCGGCATATTGTCATCGGATACATACCGTTCGACTTTCATGTGAAGATCATATTTCTTGCGTAATTCAGCAATTTTTCCCATCATAGGTGATGCATGGTGTACATCTATAGCCGACTGATCCGTCCAGCTGTCAATCAACAGAACTGTCTCAGGTTTATCCATGGGAAAGAAGTATTCATATCTCAGATTACCTACCTCTGCCCGGATATCATCAACAACTCCGGTTGATACCATTTCTTCCGCAAAGCGGCATGCACTGCCGCCCTTGCCAGAATAGTAGATGTTTACTGTTATAGCCATTACCCAGCCTCCTTCCTCGTCGTTATCCTTAATCTGCTATATATACTGGCTTCAAGTAAGGTACAACTATCGCCTCATATAACTTTGCTGTCCACTTAGCATGAAACCGAGCAATCACCGGCCAGTCTTCTTCTTTTCCAATCCCGACTCCATCAAGCGTGAAATATATCTTCGATGACTTCTTGTCATCGCCTCTATCCCATACCAGAGGTGCACCGATTGCAGCTTCAATTTCCGCTTTATGGGCGGCGACGATATCAAAGCCCTTCTTGTTTTCTTCCGAGCTGGCTTTCCCAAAGACAAGCTCTGCCCTTACCGCATCGAAATTTGCCACAGTACACAGGTATAAGCCCTGGATGCCAAAGTATCCATTCATCCATTTCTCTATAACCGGATTACAATTACTGAAAGCCCCGCTCTCTTTGTTGGCTTCCCTGATGATTTCAAGAGCATACGTCCAGAAGTTCTTCCGGAGTTCGTACCGTGTGCCGGCGATTTCTTCCTCTTCATCCGTCCCGTCTTCATCGCGAAGATAGAACACAAGGTCAGAAGCATCCAGCTTATAGAGGCTGAACAACCTTTTAAGGATCGAGAGCTTCGTCCATGTGCTGGTATTCCGCTCGACATAGATTCCGTTGTCTATTTCGATGTAACCACGGAGCGCATCCTTCTTGTAACTGACATAAGAAGAAAGATCAACACTTTCATCGGTTTCATAAGCAAGATTATTCAGTACGGATTTATCCTCAGAATGAAGGAGCCTGACAACGCTCTCAAACATCTCTGCCCAGTTCTTGACCGGCTGTTCCATTGTCAGGTATGCAAACCGGGCAATTTTTCTTCCTGTCAAATCAATTTCGTCATCCAACGTACACGAATCCAGCTGCTTTTCAATCGGGCGGAAACTAGTTACAGGTACTGCCCATATTTCCAGCGCACGCTGCTGGACATAATCATTCCGTTTCTCCAGTTCTTCCTCTGTCCACTGGGCTTGCGCCCCAATCCACTGGTTCATACGGATGCCGCTATCTTTGAACCCATTGGCCATATCTCGTTTTTCGATGAAAGTGTTATTGCTGTACTTGGAGTTGTATCCGGTCAACGTCAGGTTGGCCATCCTGTGCAGCCAGGTCTCATGAATGCGCTCGTAGTCATCACCAAGCACATCAGCCCAGGCTGGTGTAAGGTGCTGCGGCATAATATGCTCAATCGAGTAATCTCCGTCATCAAAATGCCGGTACACATCCTTGTCTTCGATGTTGCCAAAATTCTCGAACCGCTCCAGAATGTACATTTTGTTTTTGGCATTCATGGAATAAATCTGCTTCGCAGCAAAGGTATCCGCAAACTCCACATCTTCCGGGAATCTGGCACGTTCCTTCTTGGAAAGCAGCGCATATTTCAGCTTTTCAAGATAGTTATCTGCAGTGCCATCGTAACGGATGACCCCCTTATGCAGGAGAAGGAAAATTTTGTTCAACTGGTTTGTCGGCAATTCGCAGATTGTCCGACGGAACAAGTAATTCTCTGTCGTAAGGAACACATCCACAACGTAGTCCATTGAGAACGTACCCTCTTTGTTGAGGCGCAAAATTTCGAGGAAGAACGGGCGGGTAACGGTCGTTTCCAGTCGGTTCAAGCGGTAGATGCAAGAACCCAGCCTCTTATCGCCAACCTTTCCGGTCAAAAGGATTCTGTACAGCCGGGCGTAATCCAGAAGATCAACAAGAAGCG
>CALIEL010000235.1 GCA_938022235.1 Oribacterium parvum | reverse complement strand
CAGATTATAAAACTGGGCGGAAGCCTTACCACACGCTACAGAGCAGTGCTGTAATATACTTTTGAGCCTATTTGTACTACCTCCAAAGCTTATTTTATCTATAGCAAGCACTAAAGGCGGGACGCATTTCTTCTCTAAGCCGGCGGGACAATCCGCAAGCTGTGGCTCGTTTCTCCCAGTTTTCTTTTACAACAGACAGAATATTTTTTGCATAGGTCATTGCATCAGTCTCGGAAATTCCGAATCTTACAGCCGTCTGTATTGCAAGGTCAATATTGATGCTATTATCCTCTTCGTCAACATTTAAGGATAATTCATCGCCATAGGGAACCGGATTTACATCGTAAAGAGGTGAAAGCCTCCAGCCATTTTCTGTGAAAATGAAAGCATGATTTCGTAGATGATCATCCGTGTTACTAACAGCCATATTAAAAACAATACGTTTCCAAAGTTCAATCAAATCTTGCTTTGGCTGCGCGCCATAGGATTTTATAAAAGCAGCAATATCCAGATAACTTGTCCCGTCTGCAGCAGAAGCTCCATCTGTTTTTCCAAGCAAGGTCATGGCAGAAGCGAAGTGTATTCGCTTACTCAAAATACGATCAAAGCGCTTAACCAAATAGGTGCTCCCAAGATTGGAAAATTTTTCAAGTTTTGCCTCCGGAACATGTAGTCCACAGAGCTTCGCCAAATCATGTGTTACCATCTCCCATGCTCCGGTATCATTTTCATCATTCTTGGAAGGGAATTTTGCAATCCAAAGCTGTTCTTTCGGATCTATCACAGTAGCTTTTGGTCTGGCACCGCCAAGAGATGAGCCGGGTCTTATTAATTGATTTAACCATTTTTCAGATAATGCAATATCCTCATTTTCAAAATTTCTGGAAGCTTCCTCTAAAGTCCGAAGACTTGCCCAAGGCGGCGCAGCTGTTTCTTTATCATCTGAAAGGAAGGCCCCATTAGGCTCTGTTTTAAATCGAATGCCCCCCAGCCTCGTTTCATCATATACCCCCAGCAGATAATCACTGTCGTAGAGTTTAGCCGGTTTTCGGCCTTCCTTCCCTGCCAAAATTCTTTCGCGTTTATTCATAAGAACCCGCCCCCAACGGTCGGGAGAAGAATCTGAAAACAGTCCAAAGATTGTTTTGCCGAAAGGATATTGTCTTCCGGAATATGGCATAAGTTCAGGATCCAATGTGATTTTTAGCGAGGTCTTTTTGAGCCACTCTCTATCGTATTCAAAAGAATAGGATTCTTCGCCCTTCAAGCTATTGACATAGAGTGTACCCATCCATGTCGGATTCTGCATACTAAAATCATCGTAGACGAAAATTGTCTTTTCTTTAGATACCACTATTGATTCCTCCTGGGCGCACGCTTTCTTGTAATCAGATTCAAGTCCTGCAGTTGCCTGCCAAGTGCATCATCCTTTGCAAGCAGTAGAAGGTCTTGATCAAGATTGTTTAGAGCATGCAAAACTGCCGCATAGATTCCCATCGCTACGGATGGGTCGCCTTTTTCCACTTTCCACAAAGATGCCCGGCTGATTCCTGCACGTTCTGCGGTCAG
>CALIEL010000234.1 GCA_938022235.1 Oribacterium parvum | reverse complement strand
GTGCGGAATTTAATGTAACAGAGGTGGGAACCTTTGCACCGGGACAGTTTATTCCGGGAGAGGAGCTGACTCCCGGTATGGTGGGCTATATTACCGCATCCATTAAAAATATCCGGGATGCCCGGGTTGGTGATACGGTAACCACTGTGGATAAGCCTGCGAAGGAAGCCCTTCCCGGTTATAAGAAGGTACAGTCCATGGTATACTGCGGAATTTATCCTTCCGACAGCCAGAAATATCCGGATCTTCGGGATGCGTTGGAAAAGCTGCAATTAAATGACGCGGCGCTGAATTATGAGGCGGAAACCTCTGCTGCTTTGGGCTTCGGCTTCCGTTGCGGATTTTTAGGCCTACTGCATCTGGATGTGGTACAGGAAAGATTGGAAAGAGAGTACGATTTGGATCTGGTAACCACGGCGCCCTCCGTTATTTACCATGTGTATAAGACGGACGGCTCCATGATGGAGCTGACCAATCCTTCCAATCTTCCGGATCCTGCGGAGATTGCCCATATGGAAGAGCCCATTGTAGAGGCGGAAATTATGGTGACCTCGGAATTTGTGGGAGCCATTATGACTCTTTGTCAGGAGCGAAGAGGCATCTATAAGAGTACGGAATACATTGATCAAACCAGAGCAGTTTTGAAGTATGATTTACCCTTAAACGAGATTATCTATGACTTCTTTGATGCCCTAAAATCCAGAAGCCGGGGCTATGCAAGCTTCGACTATGAATTAAAGGGCTATCAGGAAGGTAAGATGGTGAAGCTGGATATTTTGGTGAATAAGCAGCAGATTGATGCCCTTTCCTTCATTGTACACGCAGGCTCTGCCTACGAAAGAGGAAAGAAAATGTGCGAGAAGCTGAAGAATGAAATTCCCAGACAGCTTTTTGAAATTCCCATTCAGGCGGCAATCGGAGGCCATGTGGTGGCAAGAGAAACCGTGAAAGCCCTTCGTAAGGACGTTTTGGCTAAGTGCTACGGCGGAGATATTTCCCGAAAGAAGAAGCTTTTGGAGAAGCAGAAGGAAGGAAAGAAGCGTATGCGACAGTTCGGTAACGTGGAAATTCCCCAAAGCGCTTTCATGTCCGTGCTAAAGCTGGATGAGGACTAGACGGCATTTTTTCCATTCATTTTGAAACAATATTAATAATAGTCAGAAAAGTAGACGAGAATAATAGGAGGAGTAAGAAGATGGCAAAGAACTTGGATTACGCAAACATTGGGTTCGCATATCATAAAACCGATAAGCGTTACATTTCCTATTGGAAGGAGGGGGCTTGGGATGCAGGCTGTCTTAGCGAAGACAGTAACGTGGTGCTCAATGAGTCCGCAGGAATTCTGCAGTATTGCCAGCAGGTGTTTGAAGGCTTAAAGGCCTATCGCTGGAAGGATGGCTCCATCGTCTGCTTCCGTCCGGATATGAATGCGGAAAGAATGTTTCATTCCGCTGAATTTCTGGAGATGCCGGGATTTCCCCGGGATCGTTTCTTAGAGGCCTTGGATGAAACTGTAAAAGCCAACGCGGACTGGGTTCCTCCCTTTGGATCCGGAGCGACTCTGTATATCCGTCCCTATGAATTTGCCTCCGGCATCGTCATCGGGGTAAAGCCTGCGGATGAATATACCTTCCGTATTTTTACCACCCCTGTTGGCCCTTATTTTAAGGGAGGGGCGGTACCCATCGATCTCATGATTTCCGATTTTGACCGGGCTGCTCCCCATGGAACCGGAGCCATTAAGGCAGGATTAAACTATGCTATGAGTTTACATTCCCATGAAATTGCGGTGGAAAAGGGATTTACGGAAAATCTTTATCTGGATGCGGGAAAGCGGGAGTTTGTGGAAGAAACCGGTGGTGCTAATGTGCTTTTCGTAGATGAAAAGGATCGTTTGGTGGTACCGAAGTCCGATTCTATTCTACCTTCCATTACCAGAAAATCTTTAATCTACGTGGCAGAGCATATTCTTCACATTCCGGTGGAGGAGAGAGCTGTCCGTTTGGAGGAACTGAAAAGCTTTAAGGAGTGCGGACTTTGCGGTACCGCAGCAGTGATTTCTCCGGTAGGTAAAATTCAGAATCATGAGGAAGAAATCTGCTTCCCCAGCGGTATGGAGAAGCCCGGAAAAATTATGGATGAGTTATATAGAACCCTTATTGCGATACAGGATGGAGAAATGGAAGCCCCGGAGGGTTGGATTCGCCATATTCAGTAAGTAAAAGCCCTGCACAGGGAAGTGCCGGGGAAAGGACATTGTCCGAAAAATCAGGGAAAGTACAGGAGCTTATTCTGCCCTTTCTACAGAGAAAAACTAAAGGAAGAAGATGAATAAAAAAGAAGAAGAAAAGGGAATAGGCTCAGTTGCGTTTATAATTGTGATAGCTTCCATTCAGGCTATTCTGTTTTTGTTTTTGCTTTTGGTCTATATCCGGACCTCCTACCGGAGGTCCATGGTGGGAATTACCTTGAATCAGAAAAAGGCCTACATTCAGCAAACGGTAGATAACTTGGTGCAGGATTTGGATGACTTGCATGATGCTTTGCCGAAAGAACAGGCGGAAAAACTTTTTCACCAAAGTATTGATCAGCACTATTATGGGGGAAACAGTTATATCTGGGTAAAAAAGGTATTGAACTATGAAGGGGGAGACAATTATGCAGTCACCCTGATGCATCCCAGAGACAAGAACATGGAAGGGAAATACCTTTCCACCAACGAGAAGCTTTCCGGAATTTTTCATAATAAGGAAGAATTAGATGGAATTCTACGGGATGGACAGGTTTTTACCAAGATCGTTTTCCGTAATGATGCAGGAGAAGAGGTAGACGAAAAAATCATCTACTCTAAGCTTTATAAGCCCTATGACTGGATTATTTCCATGGATTTGGATGTGGAGGATATTAAGAAGGATGTCCATTATATGGACAAAACGATACAAAAGATTAACTATCGAATTCTGTTCTTTTTAGGCGGTATTTTCACCTTTGTGATTGTGTCTTTGAATCTGGTGCTGTTTTACCGTTCCAGACGGAAGTATGTTTCCAGAATTCAGGAGCTTTCAGAGGAAAATGCCATGGACGAGCTTACCGGAGCCAAAAGCAGAAAGGCCGGAAAGCGTATTCTGGAGCATAGTTATAACCGTTATAAAACCATAGGAGTCAATGCCAAGATTTTGATGATGGATGTGGATTATTTCAAGAGCTATAATGACCGCTACGGCCACAGCTTTGGAGACCAATGTTTACAGCACTTGGTGAAGGTGATTCAGGAGACGGTTCGTTCCTCCGACGACGTAATTCGCTGGGGAGGAGATGAGTTCCTTTGTGTTCTGTATGACTTAAATGATCTTTATGCGGAAAAGGTTTGTAATAAAATCTGTGAAGCGGTGGCAAGCCACCCGATTAAGCATGGAGAGGAAGAGCTGAATATGACCGTTTCCATAGGCTATTCCGGCTTTCATGAAAACGATGAGGATGCGGAAGAGGTAGTAAAACGGGCAGATCGGGCTCTGTATGACGCAAAGTATCATGGCAGAAATCATGCTATGATGTATGATGAGGAAAATGATATCTACCGGGATCGTTAGATGTCATAATGTCTCCGTAAGCCCTGCGAATTTTGCAGCCAGCCTCCGGAAAGTTTTTAAAGCAAAAATTCCGCCAGTAAAACATTGGAAAGATTCATGCCCACTTCGGTAAAACGATAGTGGGCATTGTCATGGAGCAGATAGCCTTCCTTACATTGCTTTTCCAGAACAGCACCGAAAATCTTATGCATATCAACGGAAAAGCGTTTCACAAAGTCGATTTCGGAAACCCCGGCGGTTCTTCGTAAGCCTAGATAGAAGAACTCTTCCATTTCCTCTTCTTTCGTTAAGACTTGCACATCTTCACAAAGCTGTTCCTCGATGGAGGGACGGCTTTTTTGCTTTTGCAAACTTAGAAAAGTAGAAGAGGAAGAAGTCTCGTCAATGCTTTTTTCAACAGGTTTTTGCCCCGACTCGACAGAGGAAAAATCATCTTTCTCTAAAAAAGGCAAGGATAGATATAGAGGCAGCTTGTTGCTATTTTTCCATCGTTTATGCTGAAAATAGGAAGAGGAATGAATGCCAAAGCCCAGGTAGGGAACATTGGACCAGTAGCCATAGTTATGCACGGAAAAAAAGCCCTCCTTGGCATAATTACTGACCTCGTAGGGAGACATCCCCATTTTACCGGTCCATTCCTTCGTAAGGGCATCCATTTCCAAAAGCTCCTCCTCGGAGGGGATTGGCAGCTTTCCTTCCTTGGCTAAGGCATAAAAGCGGGTTCCTTTTTCGATGATTAGGTTGTAAATGGAAAGGTGCTCCGGCTTTAGGAGGCTGATGTTTTTCAAGGTTCTTTTATAGCTTTCGGGAGTCTGCAAAGGAATCCCGTTCATTAAATCAATGCTGATGTTTTTAAAGCCCAGCTTTCTGGCTTCCTGATAAGCGGTAAG
>CALIEL010000233.1 GCA_938022235.1 Oribacterium parvum | reverse complement strand
TGCATTTTAATGGCATAGCTTACCGTGGAATCCCCGGCCAAGAAGGCGCCGGTATTCAGCCGATACTGCCTTTCTCCAATCTCTAAACGAACAATCTTTCCGGGAATGGAAGGTGCCACACCGATTCTACCCCCATTAGCTACACCGATAGCCTCGGTAATAAACATACTTTCTCCGCTGGCAAGGCTTCTTCCTACAGCACTTAACAAGCCGCCCAATCCCCCGCCGTTAGCGCCGGAATTCATCTTTCCCTGTAACTCCACGCCGCACATATAGGCCATGGAACCTCTCTCAATCTTCACCCTTTCTCCCGGGTTTAACTGAATCTCCAAAATGGGACAATCATTATCTCCTAATATACAATGTTGCATAAATCCTCCAATCTGTGAAATAGGGTTTTCTTGTCGCTATTCCATTTTTGAACCTGACAGAAAAATTATCTCTTATTTTCAGGGTGAATTCAAGGATTTTTATCCTTTGCTCTATAAAATAGGGTAAGTTTGTCACCGTATCTATAACATTCTTATATGTTTTAAGCATTAAAATAAGTGTATCTATTTAAGCTGATTGTTCCCCAACAACCACACTTTTATGATATTAAAAAGAGATAGCCACTTTTTGCTATCTCCAAATGAATGTTTTTATTTATTTTTTTCTTTGTTAGCCTCTGTCTTGTTTATAGGCTCTTTCACCACATCTTCAATAAGTCTTGATAAATCCATAGCATTTTTCGATGTAATAACAGGTTTTCCCGTTTCTTTCTCAATTTCCTTTCTTGCATTTCCTGCATCATCCCATGCATCTGTAAGTTCTTTTCTGACTTGAATAGCTTGCAGTCTTTGATTAATCCACTCCCTTTTATACCCCTTCTTTAAGTAGGCCTCCAAGGCTCTGTCTATTGTAAGTTCCGGATCAATAATTTCATCAATTCGCTCTTTTCCAACCTCTGCGAGCCATAACTTAAACGGTTCTGCTTTAGGTGATGGAATTGACTGGATAATACGGAAAATGCCTTGCATATCCGCTACATCCGTTAAACGCATCTTGCCGTCTGCCGCTTTCATTTTTAACTGCTTACAAATTGTAAGCAGTTCATTTCCCTCTTCTTTCAATCTCTTTTTTAACACCGCCCAATAAGTGCTTGAGCCTCTAAAACTGCATAGAGCAAGATTCCCGGTAAGACCACCACGGTCAAAACCGCAAAAAGTCTGGGGTAATTGTAGGAGAAGGACTCTGTGAAAAACTGTAAAGCCAATGGCAAAGTTCTTGCCTTATCCTAACTAATCAGCAATGAGGCATAGAAATATTCATTCCAGTTTCCCAAAAACAGAAAATAATATATTGAAAATGAGCAACGGACTGAACCGTTGCCCATTGTATTAATTTAAATCAAAGCTATCTTGAATCTTCACTGCCCCGCCAATCTCTACCTTGGCGTGTCTTAAGCGAAAAAGAGCCACCTTAAAACCTGTTTCATCATTATATAACCTTGGAATCAATGGCTCTCTTGCCACGATTTTATCCCATAGGCTGTCTTCTTCGAAGAACTCAGCCTCCCCATCAATTCTCATAAAACTCCCGGCATCGGAAGCCAAAAGCTCCACATAGGGATTCTTCTTCATCTGTTGATAAACCTTTTTGTGCTGCCCGGTCAAGAAAATAATATCCCCATTTTCTACCAGAAAAAAAGGTGAAGGGTCTGCCACTGGGTTTTCCATCTTCCGCTGTAAGAAGATAAAAAATCTTCGCCTTCTCTAAATATTCTGCAACCTTCTCTACTCCTGTCATAAAATACCTCCTACTCAATTTTCAGAATCGTTTTCCCCTTTGATTTTCCCTGCCTTACTTTGTCTAAAACTTCATTTACCTCTTCTAAGGAAAATGCTGTATCCACGGAAGCTTCTAAGGGATTTTCCGCATTGAAAAGTTCGCCTAGTTTCTCCAGTTGTCTGCCGTCTTCCTACACAAAGAGAAAATCATAGCTCTGTCTCTTTATCGCCGCCATCTTATCATACTTCTTTAGGACAAATCCGAAAAGAAGCTTTTTCCTTGCAACAAGCAACATTTACTAATTACATGGCCGAATTAATCCATTAAAAACCCCCTCGAATTCGAGGGGGTAATTTTGCTTGATAAACATTTTAATTTCTAAAGCATTATAAATTTTACAACAAATTTTTATTCTCTAGCCCTTAATTCCAGAACTTGCCATAGCCGTCTGCACCTGCTCCTCTAAAACCGCATAGAGCAAGATTCCCGGTAAAACCACCACGGTCAAAGCCGCAAAAAGTCTGGGATAATTATAGGAGAAGGACTCTGTGAAAAACTGTAAAGCCAATGGCAGTGTTCTTGCCTTATCCGAACTAATCAACAATGAGGCATAGAAATACTCATTCCAGTTTCCAAGGAACAAAAGAATTCCCGCTGTAGTTAATCCGCCCTTTGCCAAGGGAAGGTTGATTTTCCAAAAGACGGTGAAGAAATCCGCTCCCTCCAAAATCGCCGCCTCATCCAAAGACTTGGGTATGGCAAGGAAGGCAGGCCTTAATACAAAGATACTCATAGCCAATCCCATGGAAATATACACAAGGCTGAGTCCCGGCAGAGAATCATAGAGATTTAGATGAATCAAAAGGGAAAATATCGGCTGAGCCTTAGACTGTGCCGGCACCAAAAGGGTGATGGAGTACAGGATAAAAAGAAGATTTTTCCCGGGGAAGTTATACTTGGCAAAAACATAGGCTCCCATGGCATAAATCAACAAAGCCAGTAGTGTTGCGGAAAGGGAAACCAAGGTGGAATTCAAAAAATACTGTACAAAATTATACTTGGAAAAAATATAGCTGTAGGGCTCTAAGGAAAAGCCTGTAGGCAGGGAAAAGGGATCCGACAAAATCGCCGCATTGGTTTTAAAGGAGGATAAAATCACCCACACAATCGGGAAGAGAGAAATCAAAATGGTAAAGCACAAAAGCATTCCAATGAGAAGGGAGGATAAGAACCCCTTCTTTTTCTTTCCATTGATATTTTCTTTATTTTGCAAAAATGCTTTCATTTCGATAAATCCCTTCGCTTAGACCGTAATGCTTCACTTCATCTGAAAGCTCTACACTTTCACGAACCTCTACTTTTAGTCATAAATCCCTTCATTTAAACGAAATCCCTTATGCACCAAAAGCAGCACCAAGATTCCCGCTAAAAACATCATCACACCGCTGGCATTGGCCAAGCCGTATTTTAAGTCCAAAATGTTCTTCATCAAAATGAGGGGGATGTTCATGGTGTCGTTTCCCGGCCCTCCGGAAGTAGTTAGAGCGATTTGCTCATACATGGCAATTCTGGCCGTAATGGAGGCAATAATGGAGGTTCCGATGGAAATACGACACATAGGAAGCTCGATATGCCAAAGAATCTGAAGGGTATTGGCGCCGTCCACCTTCGCCGCGGAAAATACCTCCTCCGGAATGGAATACAGGTCATTCATCACAAGAAGGGTTACAATCACCGCATAAAAAAGCCAGGTGAGCGTCACCGCCCAAAAGGCATAGGGAGATTCAAAGAACCATTGGTGATGAAAATCCTTATTGAAGAGGCGAATCAGCCCGTTCATAAAGCCCATTTCATCATTGAAAATGAAGCGATAAATCAAAGCCCAAGCTGCTGCGGAAATCACATTAGGCACCATGAAAACCGCTCTGGTGAATTTCCAGCCTCTAGGCTTTTGGAACAAAATAAAAGCAAGAATCGTTCCGAAGCCCACATGAAGAATGGTGGCAATAAGAGACCACAAAAAAAGATTCTTCATGGAAAGCTGAAAAGATTCCTGCCCAAAAAGCTGTATGTAATTTTGCAATCCCACAAAACGGGGACGATTAAAGCCGTCATACTTCGTAAAGGAAGTCAGGAAAATACTGAGAATCGGCTGTAAATAAAAGAAGAGAAAAACCAAAAAGGAGGGGAGCAAAAACAGGGCAATCCACTTATAATTCCGTCTTTCCAAGCTTGATGCCTTCATCCTATTTTACTCCCCTTTACTCTTTCTATTGCTTAATCTGTTTTATTAAATCTGTTTTACTAAATTTCTATTGGCTAATTAATATCCTATAACTGTTTTTTCTATTAGCCTAATGCACTTTCCGGCTATTCCACTTCGTAGCTTAATATGGCAAAACTATAGGTTTTTACTGTTAAAGTATTACTGCTTTGCCTCTTCCGCCTTCTTTGTAAGCTCCTTACAGAACTCCTCCGGGCTCAGACTTCCATCAATCAGCTTTGGCAGAAGCTTTCCGAATTCCTGATCTCCGATAGAAGCGGGGAACACATCCCCTAAGATGGGCACATATTTTGTATCATCATTTACGCTCTGATTGTACTCGTATAACAATGGGTTTTCCTTAAGCTTATTCAGGAAATCCTCGCTATACTTCAGCTTTGGTGCGGTTCCGCCCTCTGCCAAAAGATAGGCTTCCAGCTCTTCCTGACTGCCGCGGAAAGCAAGGAATGCCTTCGCCACTTCCTTCTCGTCATCGCTTGCAGTAGCGGGAATCCAGAAATCTCCGTAGCCTGCAGGATTGGCTAATGCAATATTTCCGGGATAAATGCCGGCATGCACGGAGGAACCTTTAAAATCATTACTCCACTTGTCCTTGGATTCCTCGTTGAATTCGGAAACCATCCAGGAACCGTTGGGAATTACGGCCGCCTTGTTGCTCATGAAAGCATTGGCTGCATCTGCATAAGCTGCTCCCAAGGTATTTGCGGAAGCATTCTTCTGCAAAAGTGTCTGTAGCTTTTCTACGCCCTTTACAAATGGCTCTTCCGTATAATCCCAAAGCTTATCCTTTACGCTGTCCTGTAAAAGCTTTGCTCCACCCTCTTCATTGCCCACAAGAGCGGAAAGCATCAAAGTAGTGGTCCAAGCATTTTCAGAGGTCATAAAAGCGATTTTGTTGTCTCCTAAAGAGGAAACAAACTCGTCATAACTAAGCTCTCCAAGGCTTTTCTCCGGCTTATACAGGTCTTCGTTGTAAAACATACCGATAGGACGAATCACCAGCATGGGAGAAACCACCAGCTTACCGTTATAGGTACAATACTCTCTGGATTCCGGAATCCATAAATCGGAAAGCTCCGGAGTTTCCTTGGCAAAATCTGTCAAATCGTAGGCAAGGTCATTGTCCAAGATTACCTGCTTAAACCACTGGGCATCGATTCCGCCGGAGCCGGGGCTATGCACCAAAGCAGGAAGCTTCTTCTGGGTAGCCAGCTGCTTAATCTTCTCCGCATAGGAATCCTGTACCACCTCTTCTACAGTGATTTTATACTTTCCCTCATACTTCTTATTAAAGCGCTCTACCTGAGGAAGGAAGAACTTTGCGCCAACATTCTCTCCTGCCAGGAAGGTGGGAAGCTTCATCTCCTTAACTCCCTCAGAGGCTTCCGCCTTTTCTCCGCCTGCTTCCTCAGCCTTTGTCTCTCCTGCCGCAGCACTGCCCTTCTCGCTTTCCGCCTTGGATGCATTGTTCGCACAGCCCGGCAGGGAAAGCCCCAGGACTAAAGCCAAAGCAAGGGATAAGAGTTTTCTTTTCTTCATACTATTCCTCCAATTTCAACAAGTTTTTGGCGACTTTGCACACAATCTAGTCGCCATTTTATGCTTTTATCTAGCATTATACCTATCAAAATGAAGGTGTCAAGAATTTATCTTGCACCAAGAATCAAAGAGGCATCGATAGTTCGTAAAATTTTAGACAAATTACCTCATCCCTTGCCTTGGCCTTTTATAACCGGATACATGCTATGTCATTTCCTATCAGCAAATATAGAACGAATAGTCGATATCTTTTTC
>CALIEL010000232.1 GCA_938022235.1 Oribacterium parvum | reverse complement strand
GTTCCTGTAATGCCATATTGTGTTAAATCCAAATTTGCCATAGTGGTCTCCTTCTCACTCTTTTAAAATTTCAAGCCTCTCGTATGAAAAAAAATACAAGGCTCAATGTTCTTATTATACATACTTCCCTTGGAAAGTCACTTGAATTTTACATCTTTTTATTGCTTTATTTTTAATTACTTAATTATTTTTGCTTTAATT
Source organism: Oribacterium parvum (assembly GCA_938022235.1). GTDB lineage: Bacteria > Bacillota > Clostridia > Lachnospirales > Lachnospiraceae > Oribacterium > Oribacterium parvum_A. The sequence continues at coordinate 3,026 of CALIEL010000232.1, read as the reverse complement.
CTTTTTTAAATTTTGATTTTAAATTTAGAAATATTTGAAATTTTCTTCGAAATAGCATAAAAATAGCGAGGCGATATGAAACGCCTCGCTATTACCAATAGCTGTGGAAGCTAAAATCTCTCCTGTAATGGAGAATCTCGAAAATCCCGTCCGCAATACGGTTTCCGTACTTTAGTCAAATGTCCTTATTTTTAAGAGGACAGATTGGAAGCACTGACCGTTTCTTCCGGAAGCTTCTCTACCGATTCTTCAAAGGATAAGGGAAGCTCCAGAGTTTGATAACCCTTACGCACCAGAATCAGAGTATGCTTTCTCTCTGCCTTTCCTTCAAAGGCCTTAGGAGAAATCACAATTTTTCCTTCCTCTTCCGTAATCTCTATGAGAGCAGGACGAATCTTATTGTTATAGCTTTGTTTTTCTAAGTAAGCCTTAATCTCTCCTTCCTTCAAATACTCTCTATCCTCGGTCTTTAACACAATGTCCTCTCCGGGCGTTAACACAATGTCCTCTCCGGGCTTTGCCACTCCAACCGTAAATTTCGGCGGCTTAGCTCCGGTAAGATACTCTGTTCCTAACTCTTTGGATAAAGAGCCGTCCTCTAAGACTCTATAAAAAGAAGTAGGAGCCTTTCTAATGGCTTCTGCGGTTTTCAAATATTCTGACGGAGAATAGCTTGCGATGCTCCTTGCCGTTTTTTCTTTGTAGGCTGCAAAATATCCGGTAAAATCGTAGAATTGATCTCCTCCTTCGGGAAGAAAATACTTGTCCCCTCTAGAACGAAGGAAACGAGCTGCCACTAGATCCGCATCCGGATTGGAAATTCCCATCTCTCTAAGCAATAGGGCATTGCTTAAAAGATCATAGGAAAGGGCTAAATACTTATCTTCTCCTTCTCCAAGCTTTGGCAAATCGGAAAGGTTCGGCTTTTTCTTCGTAAGAACCTCTCTAGAGGTAGCATGGGAGATAGCATCAAAACTGCCCCTGTCTTTTTCTGCGTCTTTCTGTCTTGCCTTCTCTTCCTTTTCATCCTGCTCTTCTTTGGCTTCCCCGGCAAAAACCTCAAAGCGTTGCTTGATCTTTCCATATCCGTTTAGCTTTACCGTAAGTACATATTGTCCTGCCTGATCGGTGAGAAGACTTCCTTCTTCGTCCTTTCTCTTTCCATAAAGAAGTAATGCCCCATCATAATAGTAAAAGTCTTTAAGATATTCCAGCTTTTGACTGCTACCATCCGGCTTTTTTAAAACTAATTTTGAGGAGGGTTCTCCAAACTCGCTGAGATACATTCTTCCCGGAACCTCTGCCATAAAGCGAATAGTCTCACCCTGTTTTGGAGTACTGCTCTCCGGAGCCTGTTGTAACACCAACTTATCCTGAGAAACCAGTTCCAAGGGAATAGTCAATGTACTGTCATCATAGGAGGAATGAATCTTCACTTTATACCAGCCCTTGCTCCTTAGGTTCTCCTGTCCTGCAGGAATATTCACAACACCAAGCTCTCCATGCCTAGTCTTATGCACCGCTTCCTTCGTAAATTGCAAAGAGGCATTTTTATTTCCCAAGCCGTAAATACTGCCTTCGCTTAAAGAGGAAATAGAATCAATACCGTCAAACCATTTTTTCTGTTCTTCTGTTTCAGCTAGTAGTTCATATTTGATGGGCTTTCCATTATTTTCCCCCTTATAATCCACCGGAAATGCTTTAAAATAATAGGTAATGGGAATTCCCTTTTCTTCTTGCTCACTTAGGTCAAAGGTAGTTCTGCTTTCCTTGATTCTTTCCCTGCCTGCTTGTACGGACGGATAATTTAACTCTTCCTTCGTAACTTTTCCCTTTATGACTAAAGACAGATCCCCGGAGCTTTCGAAGGAGCTTGCAGGTGCCGCCTTGGCCTCTCCGGCATTTAAAGACAGAATCTCCTTTTCTTCTCCGCCATCTTTCTTGGAAATCGTCAGATTCTTGGGAGAAACCACCGTGCTTTCCCACTTCCAAAGCTTTCCGGCAGTATCAATGGGCGTTAACGCTTCGGTAATATCGGTTCCATCCACCTCTACCTTGTAATCCTCGGGGCGTCCCTCTTTAAAGGAGAGTACAATGTACTTGTCAAATCCCAGATTGACTAATCCGCTATGCTCTCTTTCCAATACGGAAAAGACTTCCTTTTTCTCCTGCTCTTCTTGCTCTTTCTTTTCTTGATCTTTCTTTTCCTGCTCTTCTTTTTCCTTTTCTTCCCGAGCCTTCTTCTCCGCGTCCTCCTTCTGCTTTTCTGTCGAAGACTGTTGATTGTTTGTAGAATTGCTTACACTGCCTGAACCGCTTCCAAAACTCCTTCCGGAGCTTCCCCCTGATGACCTGCCGGAGCCGCCGGAGCTGCTGCGATTTACCCCTAAGACTTCCGGAATACTACGACTTACTCCCGCAACCTGTTGTCCATCTTCCTTGGAGAGAAGCCCTTTGCCCTGCTCATAAACAGGCTTTCCATTCTCTACCCAACGTCCATCCTCATCTACGGAATAGCCATCCTTTGCTCCCGCGGTAAGCAACTCCCCTAAATGGGCAGAATCCTGATCCTCGAAATAATAGCAGTAGCCGTCAATCCACTGCCAACCTGTACAGAGCCTTCCAAAAGAACCGTCATGAGCAGTGTGGAAGAAGAACCATTTTCCGCTTGGGCTTTTCCACCAGCCGGATTGCAGTATTCCACTGTCTTCCTTCAGCAGATACCAAGCTCCCTCGGAGACAATCCAACCCTTCTGTTTTTCTCCTTGAGGATTGATAAATGTCCAAGCCCCTTCCTCCTTCTGCCAATGGCCCTCCGTATTTCCTACCGCCAAAGCGGGGAAGCTTTGCGAAAGCATCATACACGCTGCCATCCCAATTGCCAGATTTTTAAAGCCCTTTCGTACCATATTTCCTCCTTCGTTGCTAAAAATGGGAAAATTCGTTTTCCTTTTCCCGTATCAGTTTTTTAAATATCAATTAGATTTTACTAATTTTATATTAGTCTATACTAACTCTTTATTTTT
>CALIEL010000231.1 GCA_938022235.1 Oribacterium parvum | reverse complement strand
ACACTATCCAACTGAATGTGTCCGTTCATGATTTCTACAAAATAGTTGGTAATGGGCAGTCCCAGGCCTGTTCCCTGAATATTCTGGCTCCAACCGGACTGTACTCTTTGGAACTTCTGGAAAATCAACTTCTGATCACTTTCCTTCACACCTACACCGGTATCCTTTACAGCAATCTGCAGCTCAATGGCTTTTGCCGTACTGAGCCCGGTTTCTTCCTTGGACTGCACAGGAGAATTTCCCTCTTCGTCCAAAGCCCTTGCTGTTACGCTAAGAGTAATTTTTCCCTTTTCCGTGTACTTAATCGCATTATCAATCAGGTTTAAGATAACCTCCCGCACCCGGAAAGCATCTCCGTAAAGCACCGCCGGAGTGTCTCCGTCAACAAGAATTTCGAATTGCAGCCCCTTCCACTCTGCACGGAAACGAACCATACTGTTGATTTCGTGAATCACAGTAGCCAATTCATAGGGCTTAGGCACCAGCTTGATTCCTCCGGATTCGATTCTGGAGAAGTCCAAAATATCATTTACTAAAGACAAGAGGGTCTGCCCTGAAGCCTGAATATCCTGTGCATAGCTTAATACCGCATCATCACGGCTCTCCCGAAGAATCATCTCATTCATACCGATAACGGTATTAATCGGGGTTCTAATCTCATGGGACATATTGGCTAAAAATTCTGCCTGTACCTTATCGGAAATCTCCAGCTTGCTCTTTTCATTCTGTACCTTATCATACTCAATGCCTTGCGCATGCATAATCTGGAAGGCAAAGATAATGGTTCCGATGGAAAGAAATTTTCCCTGATTTGTGTATCCGCTAATCATATAGGAAAGCAGCTCAATCATACAGAAACCGATTAGGGTACAATAAGCCCCCATCATCCAGGTCAACTCCCTAAAGAGATGTTTATCCTTCTTCCAGACCATGTAAAAGCTGCGCAATACCTCAATTGCGGTAATCAGTCCCAAAATGTCAATGGGAAGATTTAATTCTGCAAAGGAAAAGATTCCTACACCCGCAGAAAAGATTATCAAGGTATCACAGATAAAGATAAAAAAGGACAATAGGAAGAGTTCTCTTTGACATAAGCCCTTTTCCACTTTATTGATAAAAAGTAGTGCCGGTACCGGAATCATGATAATAGACAGGTACTCCAAATTCCACAGCAAGAGAATATTGTTAAAAATCAGCTGTCTGGCATCAATCTGACAACCAAGCCATAGTCCCATAAAGAATAGACTGACTCCTGTATAATATGCTCCTCTTTCGTCTCCCTTCTTTTTATCCACCAGAATATATTCCACCCACATTCCGATTCCCAGGAACATGAGACAAAAAGCTGCCAGTATCTGCAAAGCATTCTTCCAAAGAATGGCACAAATAATAGAGACGTCTTCTCCAAAATAAATACCTCCAAGGGTATTCTCCGCTGTTCTGCCTCTTCCGGTCAGCTCAATACGAATCATCTTCCCAAGCTGATCCTTCTGTACCGGGATACGAACCCAGGAAATAGGCGGAATCTTACTATTAAATGGCGGGATATCCGCATATTTAAATTCATATACCACTCTACCGTCTATCCACACCGTAATATCCTGATGCACTGTTCGAATAAACAAGCTGGTTAACGCATAAGGAACATCCTGGGGTAACTGTCGCTCAATTAAGAGCTCCTTCTCCGGAACGGACTCCCCGGTAGAATATAAACGTTTCTTTGAACCGTCCGGCAAAATTCTTTGCCAGCCGGATTGTAAAACTTCAAATTTTTCCTCATAAAATCCAAGCTTATCATAGTAGCGCATAGAACTGGCTACCACAAAGATAAGCACAAAAATCAAAAACAATAGGTAGATAAAGCGTATCTTAACTTCTGTTATTCTATTCATACTATTTCTCCGAACTCCTTTTCCGAGAAAACTCTTTATTCAATTCCCTCTATAGATTAGTGCATTTATTTTAACATATTTCTTAAGCTTGTTCTACTCTCAGGCATCCATAATTCCCTGATTCATTGTAGAAAAAAAACGAAATTACTCCTTACCATCTTTACATTTCGACCAAAGAAGGAAAATTTATAAACAAAATACCGTAAGATTTGCACTTGTAAAGCATTGTACGCAAAAAGCCACTAAGGATTATTGTCCTTAGTGGCCTCAGGTTTGTGAGATTTTACTTCGTCGCGAAATCAAAATCCTTCGCCTTCTTCCTCTGCATCCTCCTGGTATTTCTCCAGAATGGTCTGCTGAAGTAACTCTCTCGTGGTGGAGCGGATAGGGTGAGCAATATCTCTATACTCACCGTCCGTAGTTTTTCTGGAAGGCATAGCAATGAATAAGCCCTTTTCTCCCTCAATGACCTTAATGTCGTGAATCACAAATTCTTCATCAAATGTGATAGAAACAATGGCCTTCATCTTACCTTCTTTGTCAACCTTACGAACCCGTACATCTGTAACCTCCATGATACTCCTTCCTTTTTACATGGTATACCTTTCATTTTTCTCGATGACGATTCTGATATTCTCCGGTGTTCCAATGTAGGTTGTATTGGCGCGAATGGTGTCCCGGCTCTCCACGATGCAATGTTCAATGACGCTGTTATCTCCGATATACACATCATTCAGGATAATCGAATTGCGAATGATACAGTTATTTCCAACATAGACCTTACGGCACAAAACAGAGTTTTCCACTGTTCCGTTGATGATACATCCGCTGGCCACTATGGAGTTATGCACACTGCAATCCGGATTGTACTTCGCAGGCGGGTTGTCGGCCAATTTTGTGTATACACCAGGGGCCTGCTTAAAGAAGTAATCCCGAATATTTCTCTTTAGGAAGTCCATATTTGTCTGATAAAAGGACTCCACTGAAGCGATATTGCTCCAATAAGTATTCAGTCTATAACCGTAGATTCGCTTGATGTTCTTGTAGCGAATCAGAATATCCTTTACGAAATCATAACGATCCTCATCATGGGCTTTTTCCAAAAGCTCAATCAACTGTCTTCTGCGGATAATATAGACTCCGCAAGAAATACAACTGGCATCAGTTGATACGGGCTTTTCTTCAAAATCCACGATTCTGCTGTCCTCATTCATCTTAAGACAGCCAAAGCGGGATATATCATCCCCTGCATCCATGTTCTTGCATACAACGGTGATGTCCGCTTTCTTTTCGATATGATATTCCAGTACCTTGTTATAGTCAAGCTTATATACCCCATCTCCTGCGGCAATGATGACATAAGGCTCATGAGATGACTGTAAAAAAACAAGGTTTTGATAGAGTGCATCTGCCGTACCCCTAAACCAATCTCCATGCTCCGCAGTAATAGTCGGGGTAAAAACATATAGTCCACCTTGTTTTCTTCCGAAGTCCCACCACTTGGAAGAGGACAGATGCTGGTTCAACGACCTGGAGTTATACTGGGTCAACACAGCTACTTTCTGAATATGCGAATTGGACATATTCGAAAGAGAGAAGTCGATAGAACGGAAGGTACCTGCAACCGGCATTGCGGAAATCGCTCTCTTGTTGGAAAGCTCTCTCATTCTTTTGTTGTTACCGCCTGCTAAAATAATTCCTATTGCTCTCATAGTCTTTCATCCTCCCTTATAATCGCTCCTCCACTTTGAAGGAATCCATCCGGGTAGTCCGAAAGATCCGTCTTCCCATAAATCGCCGTGTTTCTGCCAATGGAAACTCCATCGGGTATAAGGGAATTCTCCCCTATCGTAGCAAGGTCTGAACAATACACCCTGCTGTCATAAACAGAATCCTGGTATTCTCCGGTACCAATCACACAATCTTTGCCAATCTCTACATTTTCAGCAATCACAGCCTGGTCGATATGTGTGTTCTCTCCCACCACCGTGTTTGCCATAATAATACTATCTGAAATAACGGCCCCATGTTCCACTGTTACACCGGCACCGATAATAGAATTGTAAATCTCTCCATGAATCTCACAACCTTCAGAAATAACGGATCGTTCTACGTGGGAATGGGTTGAGATAAATTGTGGAGCGGGATTATCGGTCTGGGTGTAAATCTTCCAATATTCCTCGTACAAGTTAAATTCGGGAATCAATGCAATCAGTTCCATATTGGATTGCCAGTAG
>CALIEL010000230.1 GCA_938022235.1 Oribacterium parvum | reverse complement strand
CGGGAGCTGTCTATTGCCTGCCGCACCGAGGATCTCTTTTTGAGCGTGGACTGCTATGTTCCCTATTCTTATAATGCCTACTACAATATTAAGGAGCTGGGAGAGATTTGTGATTATGTGGTCATTATGTGCTATGACGAGCATTATGCAGGCTCGGAGGAAGCAGGATCCGTGTCCTCTTTAAGCTATGTGGAGAGAGGAATTGACGAAAGCGCTGCGAAGATGGACAAGAACAGAGTAATTATCGCCCTTCCTTTCTATACCAGAGTGTGGATTACCGATGCAAACGGAAAGCTCCGTTCCGAGGCTCTTTCCATCAAAAAGGCGAAGGAATGGATTACAGAAAAAAATGTTCCTTTAGAGTGGAAAGAGGATATTGGTCAATACTACGGTGTGATTCAGGATGGAAATGAGAAAAAGGAAATCTGGATGGAGGATGAAAAGTCCATGGAAGCAAAGATGAGCCTGCTTCGGGAAAAGGGTATTCAAGGTGTTGCGGCTTGGAAGCTGGGGCAGGAGCCTCAGGGCTTTTGGTCTATTCTGAATTTAGAAGAAAAGGCTTCATAAAGATGCATTATGAAACAGAAGTATAAAATAGCATCATAAAAATAGCATCACAAAAATAGCATCATAAAAAGTATAAAAAGTCGCAAAAGGCATTTTAACAAAGTGTGATTATATCGTAAAAGCATTATAGAAACATCTTAAATTAGAGGCGTCAGGATGAAGACAAAAATCTTTGGAAAAGAAGGGATTTCAGAGGCCGCTGAGATTCTAAAGGGGGGAGGCTTAGTGGCTTTCCCTACGGAAACTGTATACGGCTTAGGAGGGAACGGTTTGGACAAGGAGGCGGCAAAAAAGATTTACGCCGCTAAGGGTAGACCCTCCGACAACCCTTTGATTTTGCACGTTTCCTCTATAGAAGAGGTCTATCCTTTGGTAAAAGCTTTACCGGAAAAGGCAAAGAAGCTGATGGAAGCCTTTTGGCCGGGACCCTTGACACTGGTACTGCCAAAGTCCGACTTGGTGCCCAAAGAAAGTACGGGAGGACTGGAAACGGTGGCTCTCCGTTCTCCGGAAAATGCCTTAACCCTCGCCCTGATTCGTGACTGCGGCTTCCCCATTGCCGGCCCTTC
>CALIEL010000229.1 GCA_938022235.1 Oribacterium parvum | reverse complement strand
CTATAGCATCCGTATTGGTCTTGCTCAGGCTGTCTGCAGTTCCCGCCTCCGCCGGCATTGGTTCTCCGTTCACTCTTTTTAAGGTGAAGGTAAATGTATTGGAAATATCCGGTTTCTTCACTCCCGCCGTTGCGCTTAGGAATTTTTCCACCTTGATTTCCGGGTCAATAGCCTGTACGCCGTAAACGTTGGTAAAGGTCATCGGGTTGGTCTCGCTAAGCTGTAAATCCGATTCCATCTTTACGTGATTCGGATCCGTTACGGTAATGGTGATAAACTTATCTCCCATATCCTCGCTTTGCACACCATCCAAATGCTGTCCGCTTTCATGAATCTTGTACTGGTACGTTCCGGGCTTTAAAAGACGAATCTTTCCGAAGTTCACCATACCTCCGTTAGCATCCGGATTACGCTTTACGGTGTCGATGGCATTGCCCTCTTCATCCAATAAAGGAGCTCCATCCACGCCGCTTAAGGTAAAGGTGAACTTTCCTTGAATACTGGGGGCATTTAATCCTGCCGGCACATCCAACACCTTTTTTACCGGTAAATTAAAGACTACCGGTTCCACAAGACGGTGCTTACTGCTGGACTGTACCGTATCCGGTGCTACATTCTGGGGAACATCATTTCCCGGGAACAAAATGCCGGTACGATAAGACACATTGGTATTTTCCACCTTAATCTTCTTCTGATCCATGTGGGCTACCATATTGACATTGGCTAAAATGAGTCCCTGCTGGTCCAGAATAAAACGCTTTCCTGCTTCAGTGGTTCGAAGGTCAAAGGCAAGGGCCTTGATTTCCTTTCTATCTACTGTATTCGCACTTTCATTTTCATAGTTCCATTCCTTCCAGATACTGTCACTGAATTTCGGATTGTTATGATTGGTATCCGCTGCATATCCGGCAGTATCATACAGAGGTTTTCCCAAATCTCTTTGTTCCTGAGTAGGAATAACCGTAGAATAAAAGACTCTGGGCTTTAAGGTATCTTGATTATTAGCATTATTTTTGTCATAGGAGCGTTTACTGAGCATACTGTTAATGTCTACTCCGGTAAAATCTCCGTTTCTATCCTTCTCCTCCCCTAAGATATCAAAGATTACCAAATCAGTGGTTCTACTGGTGGCAGAAGCCTGATACAGAAGTCTATGATTATAGGGGTCTCCCATATAACTCACATTGTTTCCAAGGTAACGAGGATCGATTTCTGTGGAAACCGTATTGTTAAAAGTTGCCTCCAGTACGGTTACCGGCCCGTAAGGCATGGTCAAGCTCGTTACTGAGGTGGTAAAAGCCCCATTAGCATGGGCTGCTTCATCCCTTTTGGCAGTAAATTTTCCAAGCATTGCAGGGCTGGGATTGGGGGTTTTTCCATTGGAATAGTTACCATCCCAAATGGTATTGGCATCCTTATTGATAAAACCAACGGTGTTTACTACGGATCTTCCACGGTCTACGATATTGGTATAGGGATTCCAGAGAGTATAAGCCATTCTCCAACCGCTTCGGTTATAGAATTTGTCCCAGTAACGATGCTGCTTGTCGTCCGGAATAGTCAGATGAATAATCATCATGGTTTGTCCGGAGTTTTCCCAATTCTTCTTAAACTCTACCGTATAATCCTTTCCCTTTACAAATCTTTTTTCTTCCGGCGGTATCTCTGCCTGATCCATGTTTCCTATTATGATAGATGATTCATCCACATAGGTTCCTGCCGGAAGCAAGTCATAGATGTCCCCCTTCTTCAGAACATATTTGTCTGTGTACTCATCCTGCTGAAGGCTGGTGGGGAAGGTTCCCCAGTTTAACCCTCGAACAAATACCTGCATACTCTGCTCGCTTCGTTCAGGGTGATCTACATACGAGTCATTGGTCTTTACAAGCTCAGAGTTAATGTTTAAAGGCTCTAAACCGTAGCCTACTTCCGTGAAGTAATCTCCGGCTCTCTTATTCAGTATCTGTGCTCCCAGCTGACGAACCTCTCCGCTGGCATCTCCCGCTAAAAAGCTGGTGTTGTAGCCATCAGTTCGAGCCATAGTAGTGGCAATGGCACTTTGCATTGCCGGCTTTGGAGTAATCTGCAGGGTAAATGCCGCATCAAAGCTGGTTCTGTAATAGGGAGAATCCTGCTTAAGGCGAAGGCCTACAATATCATTTCCAAAGGCTTTCTCTAAATCCAACTGATTTGAGTAAGTAACGTTAGAAGCTTTATTCTGGGTAAGATCCCACTTATCCTCATACCCCGGTTCCGGCGTAAACTGCACTCTTCTTCCGGCGTCAAATCTAAA
>CALIEL010000228.1 GCA_938022235.1 Oribacterium parvum | reverse complement strand
CTCTCCTCTCGGACCTTTCCAGATTCTGGATATCGTAGGCTTAAATACTGCCTTAAATATTGTATCCAACAATCCCCAGTCTCAGGATCCTGAAAGCGTCCCCGGAAAGATTAAGGCCATTTTAGAAAAGTATGTGTCAGAGGGTAAAATTGGAGTAAATGCAGGGGAAGGATTTTATAAGTACAAATAGCTTTTAATTCAAAGCCTATTTTCTAAAAAAGGTACAAAAATGCCCCGCTTTAGGATTTTTATTCCCAAAACGGGGCTATTTTTTCTGCATTATATTCTCTCAAGCTCATAAGCCTGATAAGAATCCACCTTACCCCCGTCGTACATTGATACCATGAAATGACTTCCGTTTATATCGATAATGCGACCTTCCGTCTGGCTATATCGTACCAGAACCGGATCGCCGACACAAAATTCTTCCGTCTTCTTTCCGCTAAACAAACTGAGAAAGGCAAAGATCCTAATGATCTTAAAGAGCAGAGTAAAGGGAAAGCTAATCAGAGCAACAAGTAATGTCCACAAAGAAATTCCCGGGACTTCCCCCTCTGTATTGCTGTTTGAATTGCTGTCTACATATAGGCCTTTACTCTTAGCTTCCGAAGCTTTATTGTTTTTCTTTGCAGGAGGCTTCGCAAGCTTTCTATATTCTCCATCCACTTCATAGAGACCGTTTTTCTCACAAAGGGCTCGGTGCACTTGCGGGCTCAGCACATTCTCTAAATACGCCATGTCTTCTCCGGAAAATTGCAGTGTCGAAGCCAGAGCAGCCCGATCTATCACCGACTTGGATACCACGCCATCTAAGTCAAGTAAATCATCCGCGTTAAGAGAAATCTTTCGATTGACCATGGAATGAAGCAGCATATCCAAGGTATCCTGATCTACGATTCCTTCAAATCCCAAGATTTCATCTGCACTTATGCTTTCTCCATGATTTAGGGCATAGTCTATCATTTGACAAATCGTCTCTTTAGATACCAGGCCTTCAAAGCTCACAATATCCTCAAAGGGAAATTTCGCACCTAAGGACATCGCTTTTTTAATCAGCTTTGCATTTAATTCCTGATCCTTTATAAGTTCTGCAATATCAGAAATCTCCCAAGCTTCTCCAATCGTTTTCAAAGAGGAAATTCTTTGGCTTAAAGTGGATTTGCTCCAGTTTTCAGCCCTTTCATAAAAATCATCCCATTCCATAAGCAAATACCTTATTCCACTTTCAACTCTATTCCCATTTCCAAGGCACGCTCCTGATAGACTTCGTTGATTTCTGCCGTTAACACCAGTCGCTTCTTGGCATATTTTCCGCCAAAGCGATGTGCCACCGTATCCAGTTCATAAAGAGCATGCAAACACTGCTGGGGAGATAGCTTTCCGCTCTTACAGGAAATAAAGCTGGGAATATAGCCCTGAAGAGACAGGACATCGATTTCATTTAACACATCAATTCCGGCAGGGCCTTCCAGCACCCCATCCCAATCCAGATGCACTCCTACCCGGCACTCATCACTATGCCCCTTTTCCTGCAAATAGGTATAGAGCTCTAAAATGCTGCCTCCATCCCAAAGATACCCCTTAATTGCCTTGTTCTTAAAGCGAAATTGGTATTTTCCCTCGGAATGTTTTAAATCAAGAATCGCTCCTGCCCGAGCCAAATCCTCCATGATTTGATAAAACTT